>JANQMK010000279.1 GCA_028280085.1 Pseudomonadales bacterium | reverse complement strand
CTTGTTGGTGTTATCAGCCCAGACATCGTCGCAACTAGAGCGCTATGTGGCGTCGGTGCATGATTATGTGCGTACTCATGAAGCGCTGGATTTAGCGGGTTTGCTGGTCACCTATCAATTGGGTCGGGCGGCGATGTCCCACCGTTTGGCGTTGGTGGCCCATGAGCGAGAGCAATTACTGCATCAATTATCACAAGTGGTAGCGGGGCAAGTGCGGGCAGGCGTCTATAAGGGCGTCGTTGATAAAAAGCAGGGTTTGAGTATTGGCGAGAGTGACGCGGATAAGGATTTTATAGCGGGTTTGGTGGCGCAAGGTCAGCTGAAGAAATTGGCGGAATTATGGGTTAATGGTGCACCTATTGATTGGGCTAGTTGTTATGGCAAATCAAGTTTAACCCGCTTATCGGGTTTACCGACCTATCCGTTTGCCCAACAGCGTTTTGCATTACCGGATCTGCAAGCGTCGTCACAAACCTATTTCTCTGGTCATTTAGCTGTTGGTCCAACAGTGCTCCATCCCATGTTACAAGAGAATACCTCAACCTTAGTAGAACAACGCTTTAGTTCTAAACTGACTGGCGAAGAGTTCTTTCTAAAAGGTTATCGTGTGAAAGGCGAAACGGTTTTACCGGTAGTTAGCTATTTGGAAATGGCACGGGCTGCGGTAATACAAGCGGTGGATGGTTTGGATGAAGGGGCGATTATTCAGCTGAGCCATGTTGTGTGGTCGCAGCCCTTCGTTGTCGATGAAAGCGGCAAGGACGTGCATATTAGTTTGTTCAATAATAGGGATGGGCAAATTAATTATGAAATCTATACGGATTGTTCTACCTCGGGCGAGCAGACGACGCATTGCCAAGGCGCGGCAGCCATCCAGTCTTCATCTTCGTTAGACGATATAGCTAGTAATAGACTTGATATTCAGCAATTAATCGCGGAAATGGCACAAGGTTCTTTGGATGGGGAAACGTGCTATCAAGCATTTGATACAATGAATTTAACCTATGGTGCGAATTACCAGGGGATTCGTGTAATTCATTGTGGGGACCGTCAACTACTTGCCACATTATCTCTACCTGTCTCGGTGCGAGATACTTTAGATACTTGTGTATTGCATCCCTGCTTACTAGACAGTGCTCTGCAGGCGTCTATGGGTTTAATGCTCAATGCTAATACTGCGTCGGTTGAAGGCGCCATGCCAGACGGTGGAACAGCCGCGGCAAAGCTTAGACCCAGGTTGCCTTTGGCATTGAAATCGGTGGATATTGTACGTCCTTGTACCGCTAACATGGTGGCATGGGTTCGTTATGCAACGGCATGTGAGCCAACCGACAATGTACAGCAGTTAGATATTGATTTGTATGATGAGATAGGCAATCTTTGCGTACGCCTGGGTGGCTATAGTTGCGCATTAGCTAGCAATATGGAGACACGCTTATTAAAATCTCAGGGGCAGAACTCGCCCATAGCTATCGATGACTTGGCTGCTCAAACTGACCCTAAAACGACGTTGATGTCTGCCGTTGATCAACAGGTTTTACAAGAAAAACTCCGGACGATGTTGATTGAACGAGTATCGAGTATCCTGCAAGTAGATGCTAAAGCTATTGGTATTGATGATGAACTGAGTGAATTCGGTTTTGATTCTATCACTTTGACTAAGTTTGGTAATCGATTAAATGAGGAATATCAGCTGAAATTGGCGCCGACCTTGTTTTTCGAGCATCCTACTATTGCCAGTTTTGCTAACTATTTATCAACGGAATATCCAACCCTGTTTGGTGAGCGGTTTGGTTTACACCGGACGACACAGCCGCCCTACGAGCAGTTGGCAATGAAAAATCCTGCGGCGGCAGATACGAATACCTCAAACTCCGAGATCGGAACAATCGACCAGCATAACCACCGTTTGCCGAACGATCGTTCTCTTTTGATGTCACGTAGACCGTCTGCAATGTCATTTACATCGAGCATAACTGTTGAGCCCATAGCAATTGTTGGGGTGAGTGGCCGTTTTCCAATGGCAGGTAATTTGGCGGAGTTTTGGCAGAATCTAGTAGAGGGCAAGGATTGTATTAGCGAAATTCCTACTAGCCGTTGGCAGTGGCAAGCATTTTATGGTGATCCCCAACGGGAAAGGAATAAGACCTCGATTAAATGGGGGGGATTTATAACAGATGTTGATACCTTCGATCCCTTGTTTTTTAGTATCTCCCCCCATGAAGCACAATTGATGGATCCACAACAACGTTTACTGATGACGTATGTCTGGCAGGTGATTGAAGATGCCGGCTATGCCACGCAAAGTTTATCGGGTAGTAATACCGCCATTTATATCGCGACCGGTAGCAGTGGTTACAGTGATTTAATGCGCCAGGCTGGTATGGCGATAGAGGGCTACTCTGCCACTGGCTTTGTACCTTCAGTCGGACCCAATAGAATGAGCTATTTACTCAATCTTCACGGCCCGAGCGAGCCTATTGAAACGGCGTGTTCCAGTGCGCTGGTAGCGATTCATCGTGGTGTAGAAGCCATTCAGCGTGGGGTTTGTGAGCAGGCCATTGTTGGTGGCGTTAACGTGATTGTTAGTCCGGCTGGACATATTGCTTTTGATAAGGCAGGTATGTTGAGTAAAGACGGCCGTTGTAAAACGTTTTCGGCCCGTGCCGATGGTTATGTCCGAGGGGAGGGCGTTGGCATGCTTTTCCTCAAGTCGTTAAGTGAAGCAGAACAGTTAGGTGACACCATTTACGGCGTTATCCTTGGTAGTGCAGAAAATCATGGTGGACGGGGAAATTCCCTAACGGCGCCAAATCCCAGAGCTCAGGCAGCACTAGTAGAGTCAGCTTATAGAAAGGGTGGCATAGACCCGCGCAGCATTGGTTACATTGAGGTTCATGGTACCGGTACCTCGCTTGGTGACCCAGTGGAAGTTAACGGTTTAAAAGCAGCATTTAAAACACTATACAAAGAAACTCAACACCGTCAGGCAGTTGAGTTGACAGATGGGTTAGCGCATTGTGGCTTAGGTTCTGTAAAAACTAATATTGGTCATTTAGAACTAGCTGCCGGCGTGGCGGGTGTCATTAAAGTACTATTACAACTTAAGCATAAGACGTTGGTAAAAAGTTTGCACAGTGACGAACTTAACCCTTACATTGACCTGGCCGATACGCCATTCTATGTTGTGCGCGAGAACCAGCCATGGCAAGCGCCAAGTGATCGAACGGGTAGGGCCTTGCCCCGTCGTGCTGGCATTAGTTCATTTGGCTTTGGTGGTGCCAATGCCCACGTCATATTAGAGGAATATAACGCGGACCAGCCCCTCGCTGCTCACGGTGTTAATAGTGCGGCAGAGTTACCTGGCTTACTCGTGTTATCAGCTAAAACACCAGCTCAGTTGAAGAGCTATGTTGAGCAGTTACACCATTATATTGAGGCGCACGAGTATGTTGATTTAGGTAGTTTGCTGTATACCTTTCAGGTTGGACGAGATGCCATGCGCCATCGTTTAGCGCTGGTCGTACAGGATAAGCAACAATTACTACTTGACTTAGCCACGGTGAGAGATGGCCAACCCTGTTCCCACTGTTATGAAGGTATAGTAGATAAAGATCAGGGCTTAGCAATTGGAGACACCGCAGACGACAAGAAATTTATCCAGCAGTTAGTAGAAAATAGAGAGTTCAAAAAACTGGCTAGCTTATGGATAAATGGGGCGACTATTGATTGGAAAAGTTGTTATGTGCCATCTACGGTTAAACGACTGGCAGGTTTACCGACCTATCCCTTTGCTAATGAGCGCTATTGGGTTGACACTATTCAAACAGCAGATCTACAAGGCGATATTCTACCGGAGGTCCCCGGATTAATCGGCCAGGTCAGCATTATTCATCCTCTATTGCATACTAATACCTCTCATTTTTCTGAACAACGCTTTACATCTCGTTTCACCGGGAAGGAAAACTTTTTTGTAGATAATCCGGCAAGCGGAGAAAAATGTCTGCCAGGTGCTGCTTATTTAGAAATGGCACGAGTAGCGATAGAAAATGCTGTTGAGCAACAGCAAGCAGAAGTCAATGTGCAATTGCATCATGTCCTATACTCGCAGCCATTAGTTATCACAAGCCCTTTTAGCGATTTACACATTAGCTTATTTACGGCAGATAACCATCAGATTCACTATGAAGTTTATAGCCATTCGATGGCTACTGAAGAGGAAGTATTGCATTGCCAAGGGATGGCGACAGTATTGACTGAAGCAATGCCGCTTGAGTCAGAACAAGAGGCGGTCATTGATACGATTCAACGTGATATAGCTCAACTTGATATCGCTAAAATTCGGTCTGGTATGACAGTTACCAGCCTGCCCGTTGAGCACCAAGCGGTTGAGGCTGTTCATATTGGTGAAAATGAGGCTCTCGCGGTATTGAGGTTACCCACTGAGGTCGCAGCAACAGCCAATGAGTATAAGCTGCATCCCTACTTATTCGATGGTGTATTACACGCGTCACTGGGATTAATTTGTATCACTGAGTTGGCTCAAACCGGGGAAAAAACAGATGACCAGATAAACTCCCAGTTAGCCATGCCAACTATCGTGAAAGCTATCCCGCAAATGATTGATATACCGTTTACGATAGAATCTGTGCAGATAGTAGGTTGCTGCCACCCTGAAATGGTTGCCTGGCTTCGCCATTCTGACAATTCTAGCGCGTCAAAGCCGGCGTTAGATATAGAACTATGTGATAGTGAAGGCAATCTGAGCGTCAGTGTCAGAGGATTAGCTATTATAGAATCTATTGATAATCTGCTAACTCGGGTGGCCGTTGCCGACAAAGTTGCATCTGATAGCCACGATGCCGATACCATGCATGGCGATGCAGTCGATAAAACTGCAAGTAAAAATATAACTTTACAGCTTTACCAAGAATGTTGGTTAGATAAGTCGGATTCAACTGTTGACGATCTGGCTGATGTGGAACAGCTCGTCTATATTGGACAACGGGATGAGATAGCGGCGGCGTTGCGTGACAATATGCAACAGCGGGGTAAGGCTTGGTACGAGACCGAGCAGGTCAGTGATTGGCTGCAAGCTGCCGATGATGTTATTAAACCTTTGACCACCGCCATTATCTATCGCCCAGCAGCGGCGCAAGGCCGCTCTGGTATCGAAGATATTTTCCGTTTATGCACGGCTGGTTTAACGATAGCAGGTAGTCATGTCACTCAACTACTATTAGTGGGCCATTGCTCGTCGGCTTATGATCAGTCTTGGATCGGTTATGAGCGTTCGATTGGTTTGGCTGTTCCCCAACTTAGCATTAGCGTGTTGTATGATGCGCTCGATGCCGATTCGCTTCTCACTCATATGAGCCGCAGGGGTGTGTATCGTTATGTGGGTGATCGTTGCCAACAGCTATCGTTTGAGTCGTTGCCTGCTGCGTCTTTATTGTCAACGGCGGATAAACTCCCCGCCTTGAAGTATCAAGGTAGCTATGCCATCACCGGTGGCATGGGCGGCCTAGGCCAACTGTTTGCCCGTTATCTGGCGCAGGAGTATGGCGCTCATTTGATTTTATTGGGTCGTTCCAGACAGAACAAGACCCATGAAGAGGTATTAGTAGAGCTGATTGAGCTTGGTGCCAGTTCGGTGCGCTATGAATCGATTGATTGCAGTGACGAAGTTGGATTGGGGCAATTAGCGCAGGCACAGGCAGCGGGTGGTAGAGCCATAGATGGGGTAATTCATGCAGCGGGATTGGCCGGTGAAGTACCGTTGACGGCGACCAACTGGGAGGAGTTCGATCAGGTATTATCCGCCAATGTTGATGGCAGTTTAGCGGTAAGCCGGGCGTTTAGTGCGAGTGACTGGGTGTGTTATTTTTCCTCATCGTCAGCTATTTTGGGAGATTTTGGCAGTTGCAGTTATGCGGTGGGTAAACGCTATCAGATGGCATTAAGTCGAGAGCCAGTTTTAGGGGAGGCAGGGTTAGCAGAGTTAGACTCAGTAACAGAGGTAGGCCCAGTAACAGAGGTAGGCCCAGTAGCAGAGGTAGGCCCAGTCGCGAGGCCCTGGAGCTTTGCGATCAATTGGCCACTGTGGCAAGACGGTGGTATGGGTGGTGGCGATGCCTTAATGGGGTCGTATTTAAAAAGTAGTGGTCAGTCGTGGTTGACACAAGCGGAGGGTTTAGCGGCGTTTGAAGCATTGCTCAGAGGTGGACATCGTCAGGCCTTGGTGATGAAGGGGGTAGCATCACGTATTCATGATATCTTACGGCGTAAATATCAGCTTGGTGAGCAGTTGCCAATAGACACTAGATCAGGGACTGTTTCTAAACCAATCTCTAAACCTGTGTCTAAATCTAGGGCCCAACCCATATCTCCATCTTCGCTCCAGACGAATGTTGGAACTGCCGGTATAGGGACTACTGATATTGGGGCTGGGGCTACTGATATTGGGGCTACCGATGTAGGCACATCAGGACGTGCAGAGCTGAAGGGCATGGGCCTGTCCGACTGTGTGACTAACGATGTCAAACTAATTGTTGAACGGTTGCTAAAAGTGTCGACATCCTTGCTAGATGAAAATCGGTTGCTCACTGATTTTGGATTTGACTCTATTAGTTTGGCCAGTTTTTCACGTGAGCTAAGTGATTTATATGGTATTGAGCTATCGCCATCAATATTTTTTAGTTATGGCACGTTGGCGCAGCTAACTCACTATTTGCTCCTGAGCTATCGGGAAAAACTGATATCGTTTTATCAGATGTCAACTTATCAAACGTCAAAGCCGCTGACGTCAACACCACCGCGGGCATTGGCTCACGCCGGAGTAAAAACCGCCCCTAAATTATCCCGTGCTCGACAAATTGCAAGACAATCTAAAAAGTGGCAACGTAACGATGGACTAGCCATTATTGGTGTCAGTGGCCGTTTTCCCGGTGCTGACACGGCTGCTGAATTCTGGACGCTATTGGCTGCTGAATCTGATGCGGTCAGTGAAATACCCACGTCCCGCTGGGGGGCGGCAAG
>JANQMK010000276.1 GCA_028280085.1 Pseudomonadales bacterium | reverse complement strand
TGAAGCCCGAGATGAGACCATTATTTAACTTTGTGCGCTAAGTTTGCTTGGCTTTTGGGTACGTCAGTTTTTGTGTTAGCTTTATTTGCAGAAATGTTTGCGGAAATAAGTTCACTTGTTGGCATGTCTATTTTTGTTGCAGCTGCGTTGTGTGTGGAACTGAGGCCATGCTTTGCGATGAAATCTTTGGTCGCTAGCCACCAAGGCGCGTTTTCGTTCCAATCAAATCGAATAGCGGATGGAGTCCAAATGACAACGCCATCTGCCTGTTGATAAACCATCTCTAGCTGTGCGTACCAATAATCGTAACTGACAAATTCACGTACTTCGTTATTCTTGCGGACACTCGGGTGATACTCGGGCCAAATGAATGCATAGATAGTCTTGCCGTATTGTTTTGCTTCATTGATATTGGCTATGGCGTAAGATTTCCAATGATCAATGTCTGAAGAAAACGCGTAAAGTGATGGATAGAGCACATCAACTTTTTTAGCCAGCGGATAGAGCAGGCCATTTTTCTGGCGCCATTGCGTTAAACGTCGGGTATTACAGCGTACCGGGCCATAGAACTCCCTAACGGGAGGAACGGAATAAAAGCCCATTTTAGCGGTAGGATGATGAGGTTTAATCTCATCAAATATAGCAATGAGCGTGTTTTGGCTGTCAGTAAATTCCGACAAGTTATCGAGTGAGAACGGCAGATGTTCAACATCGATATAAATAAACTGATGATTTTTTTTCATTTGGCGCATAAAGGATTGAATTTGCGGCCGGTCGATAGTTGTAGTGAGCTTGCCATCAGTCCAAAGTACAGCCGACGGAATCATACGGATTGGCAAAAAGCCCAAACTGGCTAAGTCTGGTTTGTTATTTGCTTTGATACTGTCGAGTAGTACAAACGTTTTTTGGTTTTGCGTTTTTTTATTAAGGATAGGCACTGTATTGTTGGCATTGGTGACAGATGTTAGCAAAAGAATCAGTATACCGCTTATGGTGTGAGTGTATTTCATACAGTTTAATTCAGTCGTTGGGGTTAAATAATATTGCCAATGGGGCAAGGACAGAAAAGTAAGGTTAATCAATACTATACGTTAACATACTAAAACGTCGAAATATTGTGGAGAACTGACATTTTAAAGAACTGATACCGTAGGAAATTAGGATAGCTAAATAATATAGCGTAACTAGTTGGATGTTGAGGGTAAATGAAACAGCAATTAGCCAAATAATAAAAAAAGCAAGGGTATCGCAGAGAAGGGTTAGCGGTATTCTAAGTAACGTCATCATACTGAAATATATTCGTCAAATAACATCATTACAATAGCCGTACATCAGCGTTTGTCACGTTGGTTGGCAGGAAGATAAAGAAATAATGAAAGTATAGTGATCAATTAATTGCAGTGACCATTACCATGATGGAACGAAAAAATATAGCAATTTTGTATCACTATGTTGCGCATTATCGCTCGCCAATATTTGGTTTGCTAACTGACGATTCCTCAGAAGATGGATATTGTTATCGCGTATATGCTGATGGTGAGTCAAACGATGATTATCTAAAAGTTGATAATAAGACGCAAGATGTGGCAATAACCATAAAGAATATCTGGTTCGGTAAACATTTTCTGTGGCAACGTGGCGCCGTTAAACTTGCTTTTGCCCGCGATATAGATACCTTGATTCTACTGGGCAACATGTATTTTATTTCCAATTGGGTTGTTGCTGTATTAGCTCGACTCAGTGGTAAAAAAGTGCTGATGTGGACCCATGGCGTAAGGCGTTCATCTGGGCTCCGTGAAAACTTGCGCGTATGGTTTTACCGCTTAGCAGATGGTTTGCTCTTGTACGGGCATCGTGCGGAGAATATTTTAGCTAGTTGGGGGCTTAACAATAATTCCCTGCACGTCATTTATAACTCGCTAGATTACCAACAGATAAGCCGTCTAAGAGACAGCCTTACTCTTGCCGATGTTAATGCTGAACGTCAGCGGTTTTTGGGGCCTACCAAAGGTGCTGATACTAGAAGTGATGTTGATACTAGAAGTAACGGCTCTATACTGATTACTTCAGGCAGGCTTACCAAAGAAAAACGCATTGATCAATTATTGCATGCCATTAGTCAGCTAGATAATCCCGAGATTAAGTTGCTAGTCGTGGGTGATGGGCCTGAGCTAATGCAATTACAGGCACTATGCAATATGCTTGATCTGACCAGGCAGGTTTTTTTCTTGGGTGCCTGTTATGAAGAAGCGACCCTCGCTAAGCTATTCAGTGCGGCAGATTTGTGCGTCGTGCCTGGTAACATCGGCCTTACCTGTATTCATGCCATGAGTTATGGCGTACCCTGCATAACTCACGATAATTTTGATTCACAAAAACCTGAATTTGAAGCCATTGTACCCGATGAAACGGGAAGCTTTTTTACTGAAAATGATATAAATGCATTGGCAAAGGCCATCGACGTATGGGTTACTAAACAAAATGATGACAAACTAACTGATGATGAGAGCGCTCTTGATAACTTGGGTGAGAAAACATCCTGGAGCTTAGCAAAGCGAACAATTCGTCAAGCATGCATCGCCATGATTGAAAATCGATATACCCCTTATATCCAGAAAAAACTAATTGATACCGCGGTGGCAAACATTCATGGAAAAAAATATAGGCATACTGAGAAAGATAAAGCGTTTAGTGCTGGGTAGATGGCACTATGGCAAGATTAAGCTAATGAATCCCTCATTTTTTGCTGACGAAGGATTTTATTGTCTTAGCAGATGTAAATCGTCTAGAGACCGTGATGTCAGAATTGGACGAAACTTCTATATGGGAAATAACTGTTATTTAAATTGCCATGCTGTCATTGGTGATGATGTGTTATTTGGGTCACAAGTGGCTTTAGTGGGTGGTGATCACATCATTGATGATGTGGATACGAAAATAAATGCTAGTGGCCGCGCAGATATTAAAACAATTTATATCGACGATGGTGCCTGGATAGGGCACGGAGCAATCATCATGCATGGTGTCTCTATCGGTGCCGGCGCTGTCGTAGCTGCGGGCTCGGTAGTGACAAAAGATGTACCCCCTTATGCTATTGTTGGTGGTAATCCAGCTAAATTAATTAGGTACCGCGGCGAGGTTAAACCGCAGCTTTCGTTAGCGAGCTAACTTGTGAATTTTCCAATTTACCTTTAAGGAAGTTATCTTTAAGATAAGTGTTAGTTTGCAATAATATTTTCCGCTAATTATCTTGTCTCGAGTTTAGTACCAATACCCGGTTTCAGAGAAAGAAGCTAAAGTAAAGTATAGAAAGAAGCTAAAGTTATAGTGAAAATACTGTTTCTGTGGTTGACTCAAATAGTTTTAATGGCCGTCCTATTGACCAGTTGTGGTGGTTCTGGTGGTGGAGACGAGCAGTCTGAACTCAATGGCAATAGTGATGAAACTGTCACGGTAGAGGTGCCTGCAACTGATACGGTATCTTCCACTGACCCTAAAACCACACCCGAACCGGCTACCGAAGAAACTACCTCGCCAGAAGATTTTTCTGATCAAGAAAACAAAATAGCTTTTGCCAAGCTTAATTTAACCAGTGTTGATAGTGACGTAACGATAGGCAGTTTTGATAGCGATCAGGCTACCGTTGAAGTGATGCATGAAACTCAATGGCTACCATTAACGCAGGCCAGTTGGCAAGAACATGAAGGCATTCTTAGTGTTCAAGCGGACAGAATAGGGCTACACAAAATTTATTTGCCGAGAGTCACCGTATCTATTGGCAAAGTGGTACTGCTAACTGATGTCGATTTAATACTATATGCTAACGTTGAAACGCTAGTTGATAATCCGTCAATTGATATTGTTACGGGCACTAAATCAGTCATCCACCAATTATTGCTAGCAGAGTTTCTACAACAAGGGGCTAGCCCTAATGAAGCTGACTTACAAGCAAGCACCGCTATTCATCAAATGCTACTGGATATTACCAAAGTGGACTTGCCCACAGCATTACACGATTTTAATGCTCTTTTTCCGATAATTGCGGAAGAAATGAATACCTTGCTTATGATAATAATCGTTACATTACAAGAATCATTTTTGCACGGAGTATTCTCCCAACAGCTAGCCCCGGCAGGGGGACAAGTGACATCAGCTGACCATTCACAAGAGGGGAGCTCTAATCAGTTTGTTACCTGGTTAGTTGGTAATTTGATTACTCGCGATATTACTTTTTTGCAGCAAGTCAGTCTAGGTTTACGCAATATTGACTGGCAACGTTTTGAAGATGTTTCTCAATCATGCTTCTATCACACGGCTGATATTGATAGAGACGGCATTATTGAGAAAGACGATGATTATGACGGCGATGGCATACCTAATGACAGCGATGACAACCCTTATCACTATAATTTGCGAGCGACTGGCTCGAGTATTAACGTACCTTTTGGACAGCAGGTTCTTTATCAACTGCCGACACAATATGATGCTCTGATCAATGCGACCGTCCACCACCAAATCATTCATCCACCGACTGCTGGTAAAGCAGATATTGTCGATGGCTATCTTAGCTATGAATCCTTACCTGATAGCGAAGGCAAAGATCAGCTGACCGTATTAGCACAAAGTCCTTTTGCTATTGCTGTTCAGTCAGAGTTTAGCTATCAGTTAGAGCCACCGCCAGAAGCGCCTCGAGTTATCTATAATCAGTTATCAAGTGCGTTAAGTGCCTGGAATCAATGGGGAAGCGTAAATCAAGTGGGTGGTAGTACGATAGTCTCCAACGACTTACAACAGGTTACGCTAAGTATAGTAGACTCGGGACGGGCATTTCTTGGTGTCAGTATAGCGGTCGAAGCTGGACAACACTATGTATTTGGTGTCAATATTGATGAAGCGTCTGACATACCTCAAGGACTCGATGTTATTGGTGTACTGGGCGATATAGATATGACGCATCGTTCATCGCCAGCGCGTGAGGGGAGGGCGGCGGTCGTTTTTACTGCCAATAAAACTGAAACAATTATTGTTCGGCTTGGACTTGGCGTTTCCTCAACAGTGCAAGTTGCGGCTGCACCGCAAACAATGCAGCTAATGCTTAGCAAACCCTATTTATATGAATTTGACCAGCTTACTGCCGATGAGTTGGTTCCATCGCAGTATGTTGCCCCCGGCGTTCAGCTCTATGTCGATTTTGATCGCAATACGCAATATGATAGCGATGGCTACGTCGTTAACACTAGCAATGCGGATAGCTTTCGGCTTAAGCCGGATAGCATTGGCATTGCTATCGGTGATTCGTTTTCTAATGCTCGAAATGATTGGATTATTCATACTGAAAATGTAACGGAAACCTATATCTATCCATTGGGTATAGGTGGTGCGGGTTTGGGGGTTATTCGTGACAATGCGCAAGCCAATCTCAACTTAGCACATTTACCTGATATAGCGGCTACTCCGCAATATGTGGTATTGCAGGGCGGCATCAATGATATTGTTGGGGCTATAGACTCACCTGTCGAGACAATGATGACTCATATGAGGGCACTAATTGATATGGCTCGGGAGATGGGGATGAAGATCATTTTAATGAACGTTGGACCCTGGTCCAGAGCTGCCGCTTGGACCGAGACCGCCCAAGCCTATACAGAACAATATAATGCCAGTCTGCAACAGCTTGCTGAGAGTGAAGATATTCCATTAATTGACGCATACAGTTTATTGCGTGCGGCTGATGATATGACAGCGCTGGCTGATGGTAGCAGTGGTAGTGTATCTTATGATAGCGGGGATGGCCTACATCCCAATGAGTTAGGTCATCGTGTGTTAGGCCATGCTGTTGCCGAAGTATTGGTTTCTTCTAAATAAGTTTTTTCCACCTAAAAAACTCGAACGATAAATACTTTAAGTAAAGCCTCACTAAAAATTGGCCTGCCGGTGTGACGAGATGTTATGCATTGGTTATTAGCCTTATCCCCTATAGCTAAAGAGCGTATTCTTTACAAGCTTTAACACAAACGATGTTATCAGTATTATGCCAGCCAAACAAACTGCCCAAGCTGAAATGATGACAATCAATAAGAGCCAGACCATGATCCATTTATAAAGTTGGTGTGTAAGCTCAGTTGATAGTAGTGATAAAGCAGTCACCGTTAGAATCAGTAAACCAAGGGCCGACAGGGACGAAAAAAAATCTTGTTTGCTAGGTGCTATATGTAATGCGATACACCCCGCCAAAAAGAGAAAAACAAAGTTATACCACTCAAAAACCCAAAATACGCCCAACAGTTGTTTCAACATAGACAAGTATTCGGTCATTTGATTCGCGGAAAAATGAGCTATAGATATCATGTTGCGATGGTTTACATAAAGTTCATGCAGACTTGCCAGCTGCTGGGGCGACAGCAAATAGTAGGCGGCAACAAGTATCACAAGAGGACCGATAATCAATGGTGCAATACCGGCAAAAAATCGCCCGATTTGTTGATAGTAACTAGCTGGATTATAAGCGTAGTTCACATAGCCCAGGGTGTTGTTGTTGGCCTGCATTTGAAAGAAGGATACTCCCAGTATTTTGTGAGCAAAGAGTAAGTTGACTATTAGGTGACTGAGTTCGTGCACCGGAATGCCGATAACACCCGTGATTAGCAGGTATCTACGGCCTAGATAGACCGCAATGAGATAAATGACGGAATGAATGGCCCAAGATATCACAAGTAGAAAACACACGACTGCCAATAAAGGTAACGTAACACTGACAAGCGGGTGAACAAAGGTTTCCAATATCATATTCAGCGATACTCGGGGTAAGACAAAACAAATGAGTTTATGTATTCAGTGGTTCCGATGTAATACCCTATTTGCATTGTAAGCAAAACGAGGAAATAGGGTGTTCAATTAACGTAAATATATCAGATAATAGCTGAAGGCTATAACTAAAGATATATATATTTGCCTTCTATGCTGAATTATATTAGCAGTCCTATATTTATATACGAGGTGTCCAAGTATGACATATCCATGTCAAACAGGAAAAGTTAGTCGTAACTTCTGCTTTAATTTATTTATTTTGTTGCAAGTACTTGTTGCTTTTAACACGCAAGCTTCAATGCTTGGCTCCTGGGTTGATGTCACTCAAAGTGGCTGTGGTGCTGTTGCCATTCCTAATGATGGTTTAAGTGATAGCGCTGCGTTCGATTGTGCTATTGCTCAGTTAAATGGTAGCGGGGGCGTCATTCACGTGCCGGCGGGTACTTTTACCCTGAGTCAACCATTAACATTACCTGATAATGTCTCAATGGTTGGCGTGGGCTTTTCCAGTATTTTGTATCAAGTTTCTGCCAATACGGGGGCGATGTTGATTATGAAATGGCGCTCAGGGTTAAGACATATTCAATTGCAACAAGATCAAGGCGATGTCAATAGCTGGAGTCAACCACATTATAATTATGACTTCCAGGTAAAGGTTCAAGGCGATGACGTTCTAATAGAAAATGTTATGCTATTTAATCCATTGAAAGGTATTTTGATCGATTCAGAAAACCAAACCGGTGCTGTTGGTAGGACTATCCTACGAGACATCAAGGGCCAACCACTGCAAGTTGGGATTCAAATTGATAATGCACTAGATGTTGTGCATGTTGAGGGCATTCATTTTTGGCCTTATTGGTCAGGCAACTTAAATCAGGTAAGTGATTGGACGGCGGCGAATGGTACGGGGATAATTAGCTATCGCAATGATAATCCCCAATTTTCGCAGTTGTTTTTTATTAATTATAATCGAGGTCTGCATCTTGCTAAGAGTGAATGTATTGGCGGCGGTAATTGTGGCGTTACCTCTAAACCCAAGATATCCCAGTTAGATTGTGACTTTTGCAATGTGGGTATTTATATTGATGGTGATGGTACTAAAGGTGTCTCGATTGACCAGTTATCGGTGCAAGGTAGACCTTTAGCTGGGGTTGGTGTTGAAGTGAAAGCGAATGACATAGTGCTATCTCTGGAACAAATAGATTTTACTGACCAGGCAGCGAATGCTGTGAGAGTAGAAGGTAACAACAATATTGTTCAAGTGAATTCGGGCATCGTGCGTAAATGGAATACCTCCGGTCTTGGTTTTCCTGCATTCGAAGTTTTTCCTAGCACGAGCACAAGCAATATCTATGTACACTCCGTGCTTACTGGCAACGGCAATGGCGCTAATGCCTGTGGCAGTGGTGCAATTTGTTTTGGAGTAGTGATGAACTTGAATTTATAGCTGGGTATACAAGACGCCGCCGGTAAAATCGTTCATAAAACATAATCAGTACCGAGTATAGCATTACTTGGGTATTTTAGACATCTGGCTTGCTTATGCTGTCGATTGCCAGATGCTCTAACTTTAGTTATAGATATTGGACGTAACAGGAGTAAATCTTTCTCTTTCATTGATGTGTCATTAAGGTGTCATAATTTCCCCAATAAAATTCTTGCCAAGAGAAATATTTTGGTGCTCTAATGTCGAGCGCTAGGTTTTTATTACACTGAGGTTTGGGTTTTTATGGGCGACGCTATTTCAACTACTTTTACTAGCTATAGAATGAGCCGACGTTTTTTATCTCTACTGTCTTTACCACTGTTTTTTCTAACAATGGCTAATTTGGCGTATGGCGCTGACCTTCAGTCTAGCGATGTTGATAGCGACGATAATAGTGGTGGTAATAGGATTGCACATGATGTGATTGAAGGGAATGAAGAACGTCATACTGATCACTGGATTTCGATCGCGGAGGATATAACCTTATTGTTTGGTACACCGGATATTCGCGCCGATATAACGACTAAGATTGTTGTAGCAATCTTAAATGACCCAGCTTCTATCGACGCGTTTATTACCACTGGCGATGCCAGCGCATTAGACCTATCGGTGCCAGAGGCCAAGCGTTTAGGGCTTATCCACATTTATCAAGACCTCAATGAAGACAGCCAGTTTGGCGAGCAAGATATTTCTTTGGCGATTTTTTATGGCCGGCTTGACGAAAGCAATCCAGAAACCGTCTCATCAACATTTGGCCATGACGGTCACATTATTATTGGTCCAGGCCAGACAGAGGATGCTTCATCAAGACTAGTCTTTTGTAATTCAATGGAGGACAAGAAGATACAGGTTTCCAGTTTATTAATCTGCGATGACATCTATACCTATGGCAATATGCCGCTAACACTTTCCGGTGATTTTATAGAAATTATGTCGGGTGCCGCTGTCTTTGTTGAAGAAGCCGCTTTGTTATTGGAGGTAAATAATGTTGGTACCGTCGAACAAAACAATTTGTCAGGTAATATCGAGAGCGATATAACATTAACGTCCACTGGCATAACGCTGACCACTGGTACAGCTATTGAGACCATCGTAGATTTAGGACAGTCATCAAATGTTGTTACTATCGGTGAAGGTAATTTGTCAGTTAATACCGAGTGCGGTGAGAACGATATAACATTAACGTCCACCGATATAACGCTGACCAGTGGGGATGGTAGTGAGACCATCGTGGATTTGAGAGAACAACCATCAATTGATCTATATGCTTGTAATGATCTCGCTATTTCAGGGAAAACTGAAGAAGAGATTAAGCTAGAAAATCCGCAACCAGCCTTGCTGGTTGGCACTAAAGCTCAGTTAAATAAAACAGTATTGAATGATGATAAGGATGTTGTTGTGGCAACGTTTCAATTACCGCCCACACAAAGCGGAAACGACAAACTCTATAGCTTGACACTAGAAGCGTCGGGTTCAGGACGTGAAGCGCAAGAGATTGAGCAAGTTAAACTATACCAGGATATAGACAATAACGGTGTCGTTGACCAATCTGATATACGTTTGGCAACTGGCTACTTCGTGTTTGATAATGAGACACTCACGCTAACGTTAGACGAGCCGTTGACATTGGGTAACACTGTTTCCCACTATTTAGTAACTTACGACTTTTAATGAGCACAAGGTAATTATGAACAGAATGATAAAGACATTGGCTGTTCTCATATGGGTATGTGTCATGGTTGGGTGTAGTAGCTCAAGTAGTGATAACCCGCCTAGTAATGAGTTGAATCAGAACGAGTCCAATAGTAGCGAGACAAATACACAGCAAGTGTCGTCAGATACAAATGGTGGTTCTTTTACCGTTAAGATTACGCATATTGATATTCGAAGAGACGGTGATAATGTTTCTATGCTCGGCTTGCCAATTCAAGGATCGACCGCCACTCTGATCGCCACTCTACAGGAGATGCCTTAACATAAATCGGCAAATGATAGATTTCAATTGGGTTTGAATCCACCAATTCACCCTCAATCCCGCATGCATCAAACTAGCTTTAACCAAAGCTTCACCTGCTATTAATAGAAACGTCAAACTATCTGCCTAGTATCCCTTAATAAACCATCAAAATCAGGGGATATGTTATTTTGTAAGTTCACTTAGGTATTAACATAGCTGATGTAATGGTAATCGTAGCGGAAGTACCGGTGCTTTGAGAAAAATTGCCCGTTGTTGATCTGATGCCCCAAGTATCACCCAGTTTTAGTTCTAAGCTCTGACCAGGATAGTTTGCATTGAGGCTATTTGCCGTTGTCGAGGCTAAGGTCTTTACAACGACTCCGTTGTGCAGTACCTCCAATTCGAGTGTGTTTTGAAAAGTCCCAATAGTAGCAGAAATTGACACATCAAAATCAAAGGTTCCTTCAATTATTGCTGGGGCTACAAAATCAAACTGGCGTATAGAGGTGCCTACTCCTACCCCGCCTGTAGGGGCACTATAGATTAGTTCGACACCGTCGGTGATGGGCGATACCGACATCGTCGGAGGAGGGGAGTTTCTATTTAGCACCACGGTATTAGTCAGTGACCAAGCGTTATCAGTTGGAGCGATATAATCAAGTGGTTCAATAACGTCACTTGGCAATTGCGCGAAGTTGTCATTGCCTGTTAATCCTACGTCGAGGATACAATTTTCCAACAACACACCTTCTATGAAACCGGCTAATAGGCATGTCTGTTTCGCTGCCTGATAAACCGAATCGGGTAATAAAGATGTATTAACATGGGCGGTGGGGAATTGGCGGTTAGTGAAGGTATCAGTAGTATTTCCGTTTATATAGACAAATAGACTTGTTTCGTCGCTAACACGCCAGGATTCACCAAAGACATTGTAAAAATCATCAAAACTAATATTGTTGCCCAAATTGATACCATTACTTGAAATCATTTCGTTATCCAACAGCCCGTCATAGGTTCCCAGTAATCCCTCAACGGTACCTGCTCTGGTAGACGGAATTCTAATTTCAACATTTAAATAACCTGTGTGGTGAGTTACGATAACTTGCTCGGCATTGGGCCAACTTACGATATGGCTATTTAATGCCAAAGAAATTGAACCCCCGCCGGAAAGCGTATAATCAGTTGCTCCGATTGTCACTGGAGATCCGTCTACGTAAACGACAGGAGATCGTCCTTGGTAAAAACCTACAATATTTCCTTCAACATTCATTGCGATAGCTGAAAATATGGATGCCATGCTATTGTGCCAAGGTTCCATTCTGGCTTGAACTTCAAAATCGTCGATGGTTGAACGTGACAAAATATACTCGCCCGCACCTTGAAAGTCGTAATTTATACGATCAAATGTGGTTAAGTGTGGATCTCCCCAGCCGCCTCCTGTGCCTCCATTAATGGGGCATGCTTGATAGCACTGAACCCATTGCCTTGTGCAGTTATGACAAAATTCATTGAGCGCGCATGTGGTACTTGCCAAATTGACACAATCTTGATTCAGATCGGAAACTGCACAGCCCTGCGGGATAGTTGGTACTACACATTCGGAAGGGGGTTCACCAAGCCTGCAGTTTATCGACACAAATAAAAGCAGCATTATAGCAAAGACAGAAGACAATTTATTCATATTTCCCCCCATTTTATGGTGCCTTTGTTAAAGCCCTTTAGGCAGGTGTAATTAAAATAATGACTCTAGTTTAGCTACTGCTTCATTTAAATGCCTGATTAGAAAGAAATCCGATGCCTATCCTATTGAATTATTCTTATTGAGCTCACTCAAATGAAATCGAAAACCAAGTTCGACTACTATACTATAAGTAGTGTAAAAGCAAAAAAAACAGTAATCAAATTAGCGTATAGATCACAGTAAAATTTTGAATGTATTGACGATTGAGTAGCCTTTCTAAATAGTTTGATAGGCAACGACGACTTATCTATCTTTAGCTATCAAAATGTGCTGACAATATGACTTAGTACGCTCATTTGCCGGGAAAAAGCATTCAATCCTTAGTTCCTGTAATGCGACATCATGCGGGGTACCAAAACTTGTGTAAGTTGAGAAAAAACTGAGTTCAAGATCATCTTTCTTAAAGTGCATAGTGAATAGTGGCGCATCTCCTGTCGCCGGGGCTCGGTGGTCCCGCGCTCGTAGACCTGACACACTTTCCAGCTTTCTCAACAGTGTATAAGCTTCATTTAATGTGTCTATCTCAGAAACTTCCTGCTGCACCAAGGATAAAATCCGAGGGGCCAGTTGATCCCAGTTCGTCAGGTACTGCTTGATACTAGTATTACCCAGAAACAGCTCATAAACATTGGTATAAGACAATAATTTTTCAGTAGGCAGGAACTGACTGAATAGATTAAACACTGCGTCATTTGCCATAATGAGATCGCCGATGGGAGTCATCACTACGCCAGGATAAGGGTTTTGCTGTTCGAGAATACGCGATAAGGCCGTCTTGGCAAATGCCATTGTCTCTTCATCTAGAGAAGTGGTGGGGAAGGCTGTTGCGTAGCCGGCTGAGCGTAACAGTAGATTAGTATTTTTTAACGACAACGTTAACGTGTCTGCAATTCTGATAACCATATCACGGCTGGGCATGGCCCGAGCATTCTCCAGAAAATTGATATGCCGATAACTGATGTCGGCCGCGCCAGCCAGCTTTTGCTGGCTCAGTCCGTGAGCTTTTCTGAGATGTCTTAAGTGGTTTGCAAATTCAGTATTCGTGCCCATGTTGCTAAATTAATCCCCATACGATTAGAAAACCGGAGATCAATGCTAATACAACACCAATTGTTTCCACAACAGTGACCGCGTACTCAGGGATTTTGCCAGCAGAAAACCCTTGGCCGGCAATGGGAAGGGCTTTGCTGGCCCCAGTGATTGCGGCCAACGTAATACCCATCCAAATCAGGTAATAGCTAACGATTGAAGCTATTAAAGCGGCCTGCGACCAGGTTTGCTCTAATTCAAGTAACGACCAAACCAGTCCGAAGAGCATCAGCGCCATGCCGCTTTGCACGGCGCCTAAATGACCTGATAACGCCATTCGTCGGTTCCGAAACATTGGGATTCCAACGCCTTGCAGTAGGCCTAAAAGGAATAAAATAGCACCCGCTACAATAAGTGACTTACCGTCATCATTGATTATGATTGGCATTATATTCTCCTGAATTAGCTGATTGTATTCGTAATTGACAAAAGTACAAGCCAATGACTGTTTTTACTGTGGTACCACATTGGAACTTGTAGTCGCGACACTAAAAAATTCCAGCAATTTAATCCTGACCACGGCCAGGTATGTAGTCAAACTTATCTTGATAAATGCACTCTTTTCTTTTACTTTGCCATTCTCCATTAGAAAGTAATCGCAGCCTCTGACGCGGTGTTGATGAGAAGTTTTCAGGCGGCTGCCTAAGACTAATGTCCAACTGGCGCATACTTGATTGCCTTCAGCAAAGATGACGCTGTCTTCGTAAGTATGAGAGGGCATTAAGTACTTAAAGTAAAAGCTAAAATGCCGCTTGATGGCGGCTTTGCCTTGCATTGTTTTGCCAAAGATGCCACTGCCAGACATGTCTTGGTAAATGGCGTCATCTGCAAATAAAACCATGATATCTTCCATATCCTGACGTGCAAACCCGTTAACCATCTTTTCTATGACGTGGTGGTTAGATGAAGCATTAGAGTTTTTTGAGATCATTTTTTGGGACATGTTTAGTCTCCTTGCTAGTTAAGTTACAAATATCTTAGGTAACCCGAAGACCAAAAACTATTACCTCAGAGGTAACAAGATGCATCGCACCTGAGAAATAATAGTACGCTTAAGATATTGTGAGGCTGATCGATTATTATCCAATGATGGGCAATGCAGTATACCGAAAACAGACTTTCAATAAGCTCTATTCTAGGGGACAGGCATCAGGTTTAAGTTAACCATGGCTTGGTTGTTTAATGATTTTTAATTTTAGATGAAAGACAACGTAAAAAAAGAATCAGCACCTGTCCTACTGAGTCCGTAC
>JANQMK010000278.1 GCA_028280085.1 Pseudomonadales bacterium | reverse complement strand
TACTAACGTTACGCCATTGGCCCGCGAAGCAATCTCTTTCGCAAACAACAAGCCCAAACCGCCCGCGCCGCCTGAAATGAGGTAAACACCTTGAGCTTTCCATGGTAAGGGAGCCCGCTCAACAGGCTGGGATACACTCTGCCACTGACTTGTAAAACGCTGACCTCGATAATAAGAAATTTCATCATCTTCAGGCACACGCCCGTTATCCTGCAGTTTTTGGCATAGATCAGCTGCATTGACCGACTCATCAATTACGATCAGCTGGCCAACAAATTTGGCGTTTTCTCGTTGCGCAGTTTTAAGTAATGCGGCAAGTCCCCGTAGCATCTGGGATGAAACCTTAGACGGAATCACCACCTGCACTAAACTGGATACTTTTGTAGTGCTCTGCAATAATTGTTGTATAAGTTGAAGTAACTCAACAGCGTAATTGTGATAACGTTCGGCTAACGCTAATTGTGGCCGATAAAAACTATAACACTGAGCTATGGCTAACCCGGCTTCAAGCTCTTGCAATACAATTTGATCACCAATGTCGCATAGCACAACTTGGTGCTTTACATAGCGTTTTTCAGACAGTTCATTGAGTGGAGCGGCCTGCCAAGTCGATCGCAATAGTAGACCATTGACATCCGGCTCTAACGAGCGAAAACTGAAACCACGGATACAAACACACAAACGGTCAGTATCATCAAATAAATCAACATCTAATTTGTAGACTTGATCTGCTGAGCTATAACCTGCCGTGTAACGCACCCAAGCCATCATATTAGCGGAGCAAGGCCCCAGCACATCAACGGTATCTAAAGCAAACGGTAATCGCAGCCCAAACTGTGATGGGTCAGCAGTTTCAATACCGGCTGCATTATCAAATAAGCCGGTGCTGTTAAACCATAAACCAATAGCCGATTGCAGAGCGCTATCGAGCAGACTGGGGTGAAGCACATAGCTACCCAATGTATTCGTAATCGATGTGGGTAATAGTAGTTTTGCCAATAGCTGATCATCGCCGCAATAGAGTGTATCTATTGCCTGATGGCCTACACCATAATCTAAGCCCATAGCGCTAAATGCGTTATAACAGACCTCCGCCGCGAGGGTGCCTTGCTTCATTTGAGCTTGGAGGTGATCGATAGACAACGTATGATCTGGCGGTGTAATTGCCTCAGGCGTCAATAGTGTTGCCATGCCTTGGCAATAAATAGCGTTATCCTTATCTAACCCATCATCGCCATAGATATCAAAACGAACTTGATTGTTTTCTTCAACCTGCAAACTAATATGCACATCTCGAGCAGAGTCGGTTAAAACAAACGGTTGTCGCCAGACTATATTGCTTAGCCGTATAATGCTGTCGTCAAGCAGATGACCTACCGACTGCGCTAGCGCCGCTCGCGCCATCTCTAGATAACTCACTCCTGGGAGTACCTTCTCGCTTTTTACTTGGTGGTCTTTAAGAAAAAACTCATCCCCGCTCAATCGAGCAGAAAAATGCTGAGCAAAAAAATCCGACGTATTCTTATGTAGTAGCGGGTGTGGATAGTCGGCACTAGAAGCTGACCATTTATCTGTTATCTGCGGCTCAGGCGTTGCCATTAATCCATTTGACGGCCCACTTGACGGCATCCAGTAACGCTCTTTCGCAAACGGATAAGTGGGCAGACCGATACGTTGGGGGATACGTTGTGGCTTAGTATCACCGTAGAGTCTACTCCAATCAATGGCCAAGCCTTTAGCCCAAACATTTAGCAACTTGCTATATTTTTTGCTCGCCAGCCATTGATCTAACGCACCTTGTAGTTCCTTATCCGCAGTAAATAGATTCAATAAATCCCGATCTTTCTTTACTTGACCACGATAGCAGCCGTCTATTTCCTGCTGATCTGCCAAAAATTCTTCAAGCTTCGTTGTTAACATCGGGATAGAAGTAACAATAAACCCTAACCGTTCTTCCATCGCCTCGCGCCCAATTTGTAAGGTATACGCGAGGTTAACAAGATCAACCGTCGAATCCTGTAAAAACGCCAGTAAATTTGCCGCAACCTCACGCAACTGCGCTGGTTTTCTCGCAGACAACAAGACAACCACTGGAGCGTTTTCTGCTATTTTGGGTGTGGCCTGCTCTACCATACGGTTAACGTCGCTATATCCATACTCTTGTACCAAGAGGTGGGCATTGCTACCACCAGCGCCAAATGAAGAAATACCCGCTAATCGTGGAACCGCTTGGCCATCCACCACTGGTCTAATCCAGTCGGTTAAGGTTTGGTTAACAACAAAGGGAGTACTGTCGAACTCAATATTCGGATTCAATGTTGATGAATGCAAAGATGGTACAATGCAGCCATGTTTCATCTGCAGCAATATTTTAGTTAGTCCGGCGATGCCGGCAGCGCTTTCACAATGTCCCATATTGGATTTAACCGAACCAATAAGGCACTCATTGTCAGTCAAGCGCCCGCCAAAGGCCTGGTTAAGCGCTGCAATTTCTATGGGATCACCCAAAGTAGTACCCGTGCCATGAGCTTCGATATAGCTGATTCGGCGAGGGTCAATATCAGCTTCCGACCAAGCCATTTCAATAGCCTTACGCTGGGCAGTCGGATTTGGCACGGTATAACCATTCGTCTTACCACCATGGGTCAACGCACTACTCAGTATCAAGCCATAAATATGATCATTATCAGCCACAGCGCTTGCTAAAGGCTTAAGTATGGCTACGCCAACACCTTCGCTGGGAATAAACCCATCGCCGCCTTCACCAAAACTCTCACAATGACCTTTGGTCGAAATGAACTGACCATCACTGAGCAATTGGTATTTATTTGGATGGATAGTAACGTTAACACCACCGGCAATAGCCAGATCAGTTCGACCCAATTTTAAGTCTTGGCAGGCTAAGTGAATGGCCGTTAACGAAGACGCACACATAGTATCAATCGTTATGCTGGGCCCAGATAAGTTAAAAACATAAGACACGCGATTGGCGATATTGCCTAAGCAACCAATACCGCCATAGAGTTGATACTCACCATACATAACGCCAGCATAAACACCTACTTGTCCTGTTAAGCTATTCGCCGTGGCAATTTCTGACTGGTTTGATGACAGACCATGAGGTATGTTAGATAAGTCTCGACGCGTATAACCGGCATCCTCTACCGCTGTCCAGGCATGGGACAAGAACAGCCTCTCTTGAGGATCCATCCGCATTGCCTCGCGCGGCGATATATTAAAAAACAACGGGTCAAATTCATCGACTCCATCAATAAAACCACCCCACTTACTGAAGTGCTTACCAAGTTGAGTACGGTCTTCGCTGTAATAAGTCTGCCAATCCCAACGCGATTTGGGTACTTCAGTAATACAATCCCGGCCGGCCTTTAGATTATCCCAGTATTCATCCAAGTTAGTTGCCTGCGGATAACGTCCGCTTAAACCAATAATGGCAATACCTTTATCCGCCAATCTTACTGTACCGGCAATTTTCGGCTGCGGTCGAGACAGCGGGGCCATGGCTCGCGATGAAGAAATGACGTCATCTGCCATTGCCATATCTTCTGACTTCGCGACGGGGGACAGATCGAACAAAGACTCCAGTTCAGTGCGGTAATCATGAATCAGTTGCAAAGCTATATCTTCGACATTTTTGCATTCAAAAAATAGCGTAGAAGGTATGTTTTTGCCTACCGCTTTCGCTAACTTGGCGTTCAGCGCGGTTACCATTAATGAAGTTAAACCAATGTTCTCAAATGCTAAGTCCGGTGTAATATGCTCTAACGGCAGTTCAGTTACTTGCACTATACAACGCTGTAGATAAACCTGCGTCCTTTCTGTTAAATCACTGTCATCAGCAATACTATTTTCTAATATCTTATGCTCACACGAAGCAACAACATGCACTGATTCATTAGGCGTTAACTCGTCAGATGGCACATCGACGGCAGGTGGACGGCCGGTTTGAAGCGGCTCTCGCCAGTGAGACGTACTTGCAAACGGGTAATGAGGTAATGGACAACGGCGCGCAGCAGGTATCGATGGCCAATCAATGGCCACACCCTCTACCCAACGTTGTGCTAGCTGCGCTGGCTCGGCTGAAAGAACACTTTCATCAGACCCGTTATCAGTGGCAATGGGATGCGCCGAATTTTGTTTAAGTACCTTGCCACAATAAATACCATCAACCGTCCCGGTTTGCTTGCAATAGCTATCAAGTAGCGCCATTAACGTCTCTATTGATTGAGCGACGAAAGCCACGCGAAAATCCATTTCAACCCGACCCACTTGCAGGGTATAGGCAATATCTTGAATGCGTCCTACAGTACCTTCTACTGGGTCTAAACAGTCCTTTAAGCGTTTCGCTAATATGAGGAGTTGCTGCTCAGTCTTTGCCGATAGCGGAATCACAACAGCCGCACTTGCGTCACCTATATCATCTAATTGGTCTGTCGAAGATAGCACCGAGCGCTTGTATTCTTCTAACACGATATGGGATTCGGAGCCGGTCGCACCAAAAGAATTAACCATTGCCCTAAGAGGTGCAGATGACTGCCACGGTTGCATGTCTTCCGCTACTTTTAAACCACTACCTGGTAAGCCTAATAGCGGACTAAGAGGTTGACTATTAATAACCGGCGCAATAACACCATGACGCATCTGCAACAGTACCTTGGTAACTTGCGAAATGGATGATGCCGACTCTAAATGACCAATATTCGCCTTCAGGGAGCCAACCAAGCACGCCGAGTTTTCCTCAGTTGAACGACCTAAATGACCAAATACTTTTTTCAAGGCGTTCATTTCTGCCGCATCGGCAATACTGGCGCCGGGTGCAGCCGCTTCGATATAACTGATAGTCTCTTTTTTTACGCCGGCACTTTGTAAGGCCCGTTCTATCCATTTAGCTTGCGCGTCAGTATTAGGTGCACCGTATCGACTACTACGGCCGCCGTGCCCAATAGTAACGCCCTTAATAACGCCGTGAATATAGTCTCCATCTCGCTCAGCATGAGATTTGGGTTTTATCAATAGTGCACCGATTCCCTCACCGGCGACCCAGCCATTGGCCTCGGCGCTGAAAGGCTTACAGGTTTCACTAGTGGATAAGAGGCCAAGCGCATGCAGCGCGCGCAAATGATTTTGGTCTGCAATTAAATTAATACCGCCAACAATGGCAGCTCCACAGTCGCCTTTCTTTACCGCCTCACAGGCAAGATAGAGTGCCGCCCCCATGGACGAACATGAAGTATCAAGAGCCACACTTGGCCCATTAAAATCAAAGAAGTAGGATACTCGGTTGGCGATTGATGAGTGAAACTTCGGTACTACTGCAGCACCAGCATTTGCAACATCAACGTTACCGGTGTCAGACTCACCGTTAGCAGTATTCTGATCTGAATGTTGATGTGAGCTGTGCTGTGTATCTTGATCAATCGCTTGATGATGAGTTTTATAATCAGCCCACATTGCTCCGACAAAGACACCGACCCGTTCACATGCTGTTTGCAAACCATCAGCTATATAGCCGCTATTTTCCAGGCATTCCCAGGCAATCTCTAAAAATTGTCGCTCCTGCGGGTCCATAAAGGCCGCTTCAACCGGCGTGATATTAAAAAGCAAATGATCAAATTCGTCGATCTCTTCAATAAATCCACCATAGCTAGTATCTGATATGGCCATCGATTCATCTTCGTTCGCCAAACCCCATAAACGCTTGCGCCGCGAAGATAGGTTCCCTAACGCGCAGGTTGACGTCTTAAGCTGAGTCCAAAATTGATCCAGATCTTTGGCACCAGGGTAGCGTCCACTAATGCCAATAATCGCGACATCCGCTGCTTCACTAGCTGCCTTACCGTTGGCATAGGGCATATGCTCATATGGGTCAGTGCCTGCTTGGTTAACCTTCCCTAAGGCGGCCTGCTCTCGTTCTACAGGCGTTGACCCAACGTACGGTTGTTGAACGGACTCTTGTTCATACCCTCCATCAGCTACACCATTTTCTGTTAAATATTGATAGCCTTGTTCAATATCCAGTTTAAAATGACCACCAATAAAACTGTGCAGTAGACTGTCTGCGGCGCCTATCTTAAAATGTTCTTTAACCTTATCAAACTGCATGCCTCCAATGGGCACCAGGCCGATATCACATTCGGCTTGTTTCTCCAACATTAGTTGACCTAGATAGCCGCATTCTAGCAACGCCATATAGGTATGAACGGGCCGAGAATCAGCATCTTTTGATTGCCTTCGTTCTATAAAAAATAGGCAAAACCCAGCCTGCTGATAATGGCGACGGTTATAGGGCGTATAACCGAGCTTAAAGCTCTGCTCCAATCCGCCAGCTATCCGATCTAATTGATGATGTGTCTCGTCATAATAGTAGAGACCTTCGGCGATACCATCGATACCACCTTGCTTAACGTAGGCGTAAGTATAGAGGCTTTGTGCAGTCGCGAACTTTACACTTAGGTAATGGGATTTACCATCAATGCTCTTGGCTTTCAACAAACTCAACAACTTGCTGAACTGGGACAATTGGATAGGAGTATTTAAGTACTCACGTTTACACGACCGCCGCGAGTAGTCATTATCGCTAAACATCGCAATCTGCGCCAAGTCTGTCGCTGCATTATGGCGGTCGAATTGTCTGATAGGCGAGACCTTTCTAGGTTTAGTCGATTTAGGTTCTTTTGATTTAGGCTCAATTGATTTGCTAACCAGCCCATCAACCGCAAGCTTGTCGGCTGACATATCTAAAAATAACGCCCAACGATCCTCAGCACAATTGACTGTGTCACAATTAGGGTAAGCTCCCGCCGCTACATTTACGCCAAATAGGCTAGTAACAGCTTCGCTTGCTAAATGCGTTCCACAGAGCAAGCAATGAATAAATGTATGACTGTCATCTAATTCGAAATCACTGGCAATGGCATCAAAATCAATATCCAACACCGGCAATAAATCCAAACCAAGTGCCCGATTGCGACTGACCAGCAATTGCGCTTGATAGCCCGCATCAAGCACCACCAGAGGATGACTCACCTGTCCATACTCATATTTAATAGCATCTAGCTGGGCGATAAAGAAAATGCAAATATCAGCTTGTGCAAAAGCTTCCTGATAAGTGTCGGCCAAAAAACTACTATCGAGTGCCTCAAGCGCTTTAACTAAGACCAGTTGGTGTTGTTCCGGGTTATAGTAATAAATACCCCCTAGCAGATCCGGAATACAATTATCCTTAATGTATAGGTAAGCCTGTAAGGCATTTTTACCACCGGCACTCGGATGTAAATAGGCAGCTTTACCATTAATTTTTCTGGCTTGTAATAAACCCATCAACTGACTAAGCTGTTGAAATGATACGGAATCGCCGACGTCCGTTGTCATCTCGCGATACCGATCGTGGCGATCAGCTAAATAGGCGGAATCTCTAAAGACCAGTGCTTCTAACGGTATAGGTGGAGTAGCTGCTGATGAAGAAAGAACTGAAGTCGGTGTATTTGCCGCTGGAGGGTTACTGCTACCTGAAACACCGTTATCATTGACCAATTGAGTCCGTAAATAGTTATACAAGCTATCTACCGTCGGCTCATCCAGAATGACATCAACCGGCACCACTACACCATAATCGTCTGCAATAGCTTCTGCAATGCGGACCATGGTTAATGAACTGGCGCCTTTATCAAATAGATCATCTTGCATATCAAGTTCATTTAAAGCCAATATGCTTTTCACTTGATGTAACAACGCCCCGGACGAAATGCCATTCTCTTTCGTTGTTGTGGACGCGTCTGGCGATTGTGTAGCATATTGCAA
>JANQMK010000053.1 GCA_028280085.1 Pseudomonadales bacterium | reverse complement strand
TATGGTTACATGCAAAAAGTATTGGAGTTAATCCACTACTCTATATTATTTTGATTCCCTTTACTGGTTCGATTATTGTCATGGTATACGTTCTGCGCCATGTGTTGACAACAGATTCAAGTAAATTGAAAACTACCAATAATGGTAACAACGGCGCGCAGTTTGCTAGCTAGAATCTCTTGGTGGAAAAGCCTGTTAATACAACTTAAATAGCAATGCTGATGTCACAATTGAACTAACAGTGTTACTGTCTCGTAGTGTTACTGTCTCGTAGTGGTGCTGTCTTGTAGTGGTGCTGTCTTGTAGTGGTGCTGTCTTGTAGTGGTGCTGAGGTGCTAGCGGTGGATGCCTCATGATGATCGGTGCGATAACAAGCTTAGCGCGAACATAACCGCACAGCAGGCCACCACCGCTGGCCCTGCGGGTATGTCAACGTAATACGATGCTGTCAGTCCCAATAGTAAGCCGATAAAGCCGATAACACTAGCGAAGATAGCCATTGTTTCGGGTGACTTCGCTAAATTGCGTGCCGCGGCGGCGGGAATAATGAGTAGCGAGGTAATCAGCAACACACCTACCACTTTCATTGACAATGCTATGATTAAAGCGATAAGTAACATAAGGGTTAGACGTAGGTACTCTACTGGTAACCCTTCTACTTTAGCTAACTCCTCGTCGACAGTTATTGATAGCAGAGGTCGCCATAGGAGCATTAGGACCACCACGATTACAAGGCTACAGGCCAGAATACCAATGACTTCCTCATCGGTTACGGACAGGATGTCGCCGAATAAAAATGCCATCAGATCAACATGAATATTATCGACTAGACTCACAGCAATAAGCCCGAGAGACAAACAGGTATGGGATAAAATACCCAACAATGAATCGGTCTCTAGGCGATGCTGCCTTTGTAATAGTGTTAACATTGCACCTATAAGTACACAACCAACGGTTGCTGCAACGGCTAAATTGATAGTTAACCACAGCCCTAGTGCGACACCAAGTAGAGCTGAGTGAGCTAGGGCGTCTCCGAAATAAGCCATTCTCCGCCAGATGATGAACGACCCCAGAGGTCCGGCGACGGTAACTATCGCGAGTCCAGCAACGATAGGCAATAGCAGTAGTTCAATCATTATTAGCCGTTGGATGTGTTGTTGTATTGACAACACTACCACTCAAGTCATGACTGTGATCGTGGTGATGGGTGTATATTGCAATGCTTGGGGTATGATGGTCTCCGAATAGCTCTCGGTAAGCCGGGTGGTTGCTGATGTTCTCGGGGTGGCCTTGGCAGCATATATGTTGGTTCAGGCATACTACTTTGTCCGTTTTTGCCATCACCAGGTGGAGATCGTGGGATATCATTAGAATACCGCAATGATAATGATCTTTGATATCAGCGATTAGTTCGTACAGTTCAGTTTGGCCACTAATATCCACGCCTTGCACGGGTTCGTCTAATACCAGCAGGTCTGGCGTTTTTAGTAACGCTCGAGTAAGTAGTACCCGTTGTAGTTCACCTCCGGAAATAGCTTGAATCGGCGCATCGGATAAATGGGTAATATTGATTTCCGCTAACGCCTTGCTAACAACCGTTTTGTTTTTTTCCACTAGCGATAGAAATCGACCGACTGTCAGCGGTATAGTGGTATCGAACGACAATTTTTGTGGCATATAGCCGATTTGCAAGGACTCGAGCCGATGAATTGCGCCGCTGCTTGGGTTAATTAGGCCGAGCAATGTACGCACGAGGGTTGTTTTGCCGGCTCCATTTGGACCAATGACGGTCACGATCTCGTTGCGCGACAGGGTTAGGTTGATGTCACGCAATATCTCAGTTTGGTCTATTTTTACGCTAACGTTGTTGGCTCGCAGCAATAAATCTGACATAAACATGTTCATTTTTTGGTTTGGGCGTGTATCATATCATTCAATTTTGCTAGTGCTTAGCAAAAACTCTGGTAGAGATCTAAAGCCTTAAATGGACTCAGTTATGTTTAGTCTAAAAACAATCGATATTCGTCAGTTAGTGTTGTGCTGTAGTTTGCTTTTCTATGCCACAACTGTCTATAGCGGTGCCGCAGTTGATGCCAGCAATTTGCGCGTTGCCGTCAGTATTAAGCCCCTAAAATTGATCGCTAGTGAGATCCTTGGCTCTCATGACGACATAGCCGTTATTGTTGGTGCTGCCCAATCACCGCATGATTACGCCCTTAAGATGTCAGATATAAGGTCTATTCAGCGGGCTGACTTGATGATATGGGTGGGGCCTCATTTTGAGAGCTTTCTTGCCAAAATTATCCCGAAGCACGCCGCAACTGCCCTAACAGTAGGTGATCTTATAAAGTTGCCGAATACAGCTAATGATAGACATAACCCGGCTCATGAGAGCGCTGGTGAGATTCATTCTAAGCACGCAGGACACCACCCGTTTGAACGAGATCTTCATGTCTGGTTAAATCCTTATTATGTAGAGACTATCGCATTAGCGATGAGAGATAAATTGATAACGCTAAATCCTGATAAAGCCGCCATATTTGCTAACAATACCAAAAGATTTATTGGGACTTTACGCTCGGTTGATAACTATATTGGCACAAAGCTTGAGCCGGTTAAATCCAAGGGATTTTATGTCTATCATGATGCCTATAGCCATTTCGTTGAACGCTACGGTTTGAATCAAGTGGGAGCTTTCAAAGTATTGCCTAATGCCGCACTGAGTTTAAAGCAGTTGAGTGACATTAAAAATACTTTGCAAGATGGCGAGGTATATTGCATTTTTGAAGAGCCACAGTTTGATAACCAGTTTGTTCGACGGTTTGATGTTGCGGCTGATATTCGATTTGGTCGTTTAGATCCGCTGGCTACCAATATCGCTTATGGACCAGGAGCTTATCAACTGTTTATCAAGGGATTTGCTGACACTATTTATCAGTGTTTGGGTTCTAGTGGTGGAACAGAATAATACACCTCAAGGTCTGATATTAGACCTTGAGGTGGCGGTATAGTGACATTGTTTGTACCGAGTTCGTCACAATAAGAACTTAGTGGCGAACTGGCAATACGCCATTTTCTTCTAGCTCATCGACAACTTCGCTATCTAGTTCGCTGGTAAATGCAGCCAGATAAGTTTGGATAGTGGAGTTGCTGCAGTGTGATGAAAAATCCAGAAGGTTTAGTAGTGAGTCGTGATCCGATAGCTTATGCCTAACCCCAGTAGCAGTGTGAACTTGATGAGCAAGTTGATGTAATCTGTAAACACCTGACTGAGACATTACGAATTTATCTACGCTTGCTTTCATTGTATTTACCTCTATGTATAGTGATGCAAAGTTGTTATGAGATGGATAAGTGAATTTTCTCAAGTGTTAAATTTTATTCTAGAGTAATGTTTGATAAATGTCGGGGTGAAATATTCAGAATGTGAATTAGTGCATTAAATTTTTATTTAATATTAGCATTATAAAATAGCTTAATAGGCGAAATTTATTCGGTTAAAAACGAGGCCTCGTTATCGATTGAATTTCATGGTAAAAAATAATTTTTTTCTAATTCAAAAAAAATGTTATTTTTTGTGTTGCGTTGATTTTTATAAGGAATATTGCACTCGTTGTCTTTCTTTAGCGACTTTTGTTTTAAATGATTGCTGTGTCAGTTGATCGCGGTAGTTTAAGCGGCGGCTCATGGAGCTATACAGTAATAAAAAGGCGGAAAGTAACACCTGGCTAGCATTAAAAAGAGCCGCTGCGTTGCCCGTCACGATAATCCATTAAACCTATATTCAAAAGATGCTTGACTGCTGCAGGAGCAATGTGACTTTGTCCACAAAATGATGCTGAAAGGTTTAGGGAGATTTCTTATGTTAGCTGCGCTATCATCCTGCCGGTAGGTAACTTAGCTATTTAGATAGAATCAAATTAACTGATTTGATAACAACTGGGATAATTGGTTAAGTGACTGAAAAAGTATAAAAAACGATACCAATATAATGCTTAAATATGGTGCAAATGGATATGCCTTCTCAACCTATTATTCTTGTTGACGGATCGTCTTATCTCTATCGGGCATACCACGCCTTACCCGAACTTAAAACCTCTCAAGGGCAGCATACGGGGGCGGTGAGAGGTGTTATTAGTATGTTAAAGCGTATGTTGGCTGACTACCCTGAAGCGCCTATTGCGATGGTGTTTGATGCCAAGGGGCCTACTTTTCGCCATGAAAAATATGCTGACTACAAGGCTAACCGACCACCTATGCCCGAAGATTTACGCGAGCAGATTGAGCCCATTAATGACTTAGTGCAGGCGCTTGGTGTTACCTTAATTTGTGTTCCTGGCGTTGAGGCCGATGATGTTATTGGTACCTTAGCACGGCAAGCCAGTAACAGTGAGCGTGATGTACTAATTTCTACCGGAGATAAAGACTTAGCTCAACTGGTTGATAAACGTATCACGTTAATTAACACCATGAATGATACTAGACTAGATGTGGAGGGTGTGGTTGAAAAATTTGGCGTGCCGCCGAATCTGATTATTGACTATCTGGCGCTACGGGGTGATAGCTCAGACAATATCCCAGGTGTGCCGGGTGTAGGTGAGAAGACGGCACTTGCGTTACTGCAAAATATTGGAGGTCTGGACGATATATATTGTAACCTTGATAAAGTACCCGGCATTGGTTTTCGCGGTGCTAAATCTATGCCTAAGAAGCTACAGGACCATCGGGATACGGCCTATCTTTCTTACCAGCTTGCCACCATAAAATTGGATGTGGCATTAGATATTGCTGTAACTGATCTTGGTCCGGCTCGACCTGATACGGAAAAATTAATTGAACAGTATCGAATATATGAATTTAAGACGTGGCTGCAAGAACTAGAAAAAGGTGATAGTCCTATACCACAGCCTGATACTGCTGAATCGGAGCCTAACGTCAATTATGAATGTGTGCTAGATGAAGCCAGGTTAACGACTTGGGTGGAAAAGCTAAGTAAGGCTGACGTATTTGCTATTGATACTGAGACGACCAGTTTAAACTACATGGACGCGAGAGTGGTTGGCGTTTCGTTTGCTGTTGAGCCCGGTGAAGCGGCGTATGTTCCTTTTGGTCACCAATATTTAGAAGCGCCAGAACAACTGAGCGAGGGTGTTGTTCTCAATGCCTTGAAACCTTTACTTGAAAGCACAGACCATAAAAAAGTTGGACAAAATTTAAAGTATGATCTGAGTGTGTTGATAAATCATGGCATCAATTTAAAAGGCATTGCATTTGATACCATGTTGGAGTCTTACACCATTAACTCGACTGCTAGTCGCCACGACATGGATACGCTGTCGGCAAAACATCTCGATATTGAGCCAATTCATTTCGAAGATATTGCGGGC
>JANQMK010000030.1 GCA_028280085.1 Pseudomonadales bacterium | reverse complement strand
CTGCCGCCATTGCCTGCTAGGATAATTTTGTTTCCCGACTTGAGTGCTTCAATACAAAGTGTGGCGACCGACTCAATATCATTGAGTAATTTGCTATCTTCGAGTATGGCCTGTTTTAAGGAAATAGATGCGCTGATAGTCTCTGTTATATAAGTTAGCATGGCATTTTCCTTAGCTATTTTAGCAATGTGATTTTTTATTCGACGCGATAAGTAAGATTCACGGCAACCGAATCGGCCTTCTGTTATAACTGACTTAATGTGGCAATATGGTTGGTTTTGCCATTGATCAAGCGGCTTGAGAAGGCTGTTCTGCGGCTATGTCAGATTGAGCTGAAGATATAGTAACGGTCGGTGGCATTGTTTCCGGAACATTCACTGGTTTTTCAGGCGTAACAGGTGTTAGCACTTTACCAAGATGTTGTGCGACAGAAGCCGATCGAAAGACAACGAGATAGTAGGCAAGAAAAATACCCAGGAAGCCAAAAAACATGATGGCTTGGGGAATTGCCAGGATTTCTGACACAATGCCAATGCCAGCCAACAGAGAATGAAAGCCTAGCATGATAAGTAACGATTGATTAACACTATAACCCGCTTCATCCAAGATATGGTGTAGGTGGTTTCGATCAGCTTTAAACGGTGATTTACCCAATCGAATGCGCTTTAACATGATTCCACCAGTGTCGAGTAAGGGTAGCGCAAAAAGCCACAATGCAGTAATAGGCCGCATTGCCGGCTCATTAGCTTGTGTAACTGCTACTAATAGAGCTGCAATGGATAAACCTAGGAACAGGCTACCGGCATCGCCCATGAAGATCTTTGCCTTTTTTCTACCAAATATGCGAAGGTTAAAGCACAGAAAACCTGCGGTAACCGCGATTAAAAGCAAGATTGGCTTAAGCATTACATAAATACCTGACAAGGCGCATAAAATGGCTATTGATGTTAGCGTAACGAAAGCTATGGAGCCTGCAAGCCCATCCATGCCGTCAGACATATTGAAAGCGTTAATAGCACCTACTGCGCAGAATACCGTCACGGGGATGGCGAAAATACCGAGAAAGATTGGGCCAAGCCCAAATAGATTACCCAAGTTGTTAATTGCGATATCTCCCATAATAGCAATGAACGAAGCCGCAAAGATCTGGGTATAAAATCTAGACTTCACACTGAGCTCAAAATAGTCATCGAGTAAACCAACGATTACGACCAAGCTAAGTCCAACAGCGACGTAATAAAAAGAAGCTAAGTTATCTAAAAACAGAATACTCGATAGGGTTAGCGCTAGAAACATAGCCAACCCACCCGTATTGGGGATATTACCCTCGTGACTCTTGCGCTCACTTGGTTTGTCCACAAGCCCCAACTTTATAGATGTCGGAACAAGGGCGTTGATTAGAAAAAGTGAAATTAAAAACGTACCGACTAACAATAAAAGATAGCTTTCCATACTAAAAAACATCCATGCATAAACTTGTTCAGTTAATGGCTGTTGGGAGAGTTAATTGGCGATTTATTCTAGTATTTTTGACTGAGTAGAATTAACTACAATAGAGCAGCTTCGGCCTAAATGCATGATAATCATTAGACGTTCCTTGTCTAAAAAATATTTTGAGTTAATGTATACCCAAGGTTAGCCTATAGATTGTAAAGCTGTAAAGCATAATAATCCGCTAATTTGTACTGATATAGTTAGAAACGATTTTCTGAGATCACACTGTCTATTAGCAGATCAGCAAAATTTACTTTGGTTTTAGCTTTGATTTTAAGCTAGTCGCTTAACATTATAGTATTGAGTATTTTATTCCGATTTCTACACATAAAGACATGCTTCGTGTGTTACGGAGTATTGTTGTAGCGTTTAGACTGTGCTGAATCACTTATTGAACACCATACACTACAGCTAAATACTCAGATATGGAAATGTTATTATTTGTATTGTCATGAAATGGTAAATATTTTGGCATAAATTTGCCATCTTTTGGGTTCGCGGGCCTTACAATGCAACATCTTTGTTGTTTTTTTTTCAATCTAAATGGTTTATCTTAAGCGCCAATAATATAGCACTTAATAGATTGAAGGCTTGAGAAGTTGGTTTGCGGTCTATGCTAAAGATAAACCTGCAGCCTTTAATTGATTCATGAAAACCACTTATAGCTCTTACAATCTGTTTAATTGGATAGCAGATTTACGGGTTGATCTCAGCCAGATAGTTTGGCAGACCTCTTGGTTGCCTACTGATTAAGTAATAGATAATAGGATAAAGACAATGAAAATCGCAGTAGTTGGCACTGGATATGTAGGATTAGTTACAGGCGCGTGTTTTTCTGAGATGGGCAATACGGTGACTTGTGTGGACACTGATGAAAAGAAGCTAGACCGGCTGCGAGCTGGTGAAATTCCGATCTACGAGCCCGGCCTTGAGGCAATTGTAAAAAATAATATGTCGCGCGGACAGCTACAAGTGACCTCAAGCTTAGCTGAGGCGATGGAAGTAGCGGAATATTTGTTTATTGCTGTCGGTACACCACCCAATGAAGATGGGTCAGCAGATTTGCAGCATGTGATTGCTGTAGCTCGCGAAATCGGCCGCTGCTTAAAGAATTACTTGGTTGTGATCAATAAATCGACTGTTCCTGTTGGTACCGCTGAAAAGGTTCAAGCGGCAATTGATGATGAATTGTCTAAGCGACAACTGACCGTGGACTATGACGTGGTTAGCAACCCGGAGTTTTTAAAAGAAGGCGACGCCGTTGCTGATTTTATGCGCCCTGATAGGGTTGTTGTTGGTGTCGATAATGCCCGCGCAGCAGAAAGAATGAAGGCATTATACGGTCCTTATTCGATGAATCGAGATAAGTTGCAGGTGATGGGCATTCGCGATGCTGAGTTAACGAAATATGCCGCCAACGCTATGTTAGCTACGAAGATTTCGTTTATGAATGAAATATCGAACCTCTGTGACCGCATGGGAGTCGACGTCGATAATGTGCGTCGCGGCATCGGTTCAGACAGTCGTATTGGCTATTCTTTTATCTATCCGGGGGCAGGCTATGGCGGCTCCTGTTTTCCGAAGGATGTTAAGGCTATTATTTCAATGGGGCGTGATTACCAATTTGAACCCCTGTTGTTGGATGCCGTGGAGCAACGTAACCAAGCGCAAAAACAGGTATTGTTTCGCAAGATAGTTGACTACTTTGGCGAAAACTTGGATGGCAAGCATTTTGGTGTCTGGGGTCTTGCTTTTAAGCCCGGTACCGATGATATGCGTGAGGCGTCTTCCCTGGTTTTGATAAATGCGCTGTTAGATGCCGGCGCGAGTGTTGCCGCCTTTGACCCAGTTGCTATGGATAATGCCCGGGGCTTGTTGCCAAGCGATGCGCAGAATTCGGGTAAGCTGAGGTTTGTTGACAATCAATATGACGCGCTCGATGCTGCTGATGCCATGGTTCTAATGACAGAATGGAAGTGTTTCAGGCAACCTGATTTCAGCACAATGAAAGATTGCATGAACGGGACCGTTATATTTGATGGGCGTAACCAGTATGCCCCCGAGTTAATGACGGAAAAGGGCTACACATATATTGCTGTGGGCCGCACTAACCAGAAATAGCTGTTGTGTAAGCAAATATATACGGAAAGGAATCTTTATATATGTTATGGCTTACAGAAGAATAAGCTATAGCAACTATACAATCTTAGCACTGATTTTTAGAATTTTCTCTCCATTAGCATGAGGCTAATGCTTATTTAAAGGAGAGAATTCTATATGTTTAAGTTGTCATTTATACCCAGTAAAGTCAGTTGGTTTGTTAGTCCGGTCATACTATTGACCTCGCAAATTGCTTTTGCCGGTCCTGTATTCTTTAGCGAAATTCATTACGACAATATTGGCAAGGATGTCAATGAAGGGGTCGAAATTGCGGCGCCCTCAGGTACATCCTTAAATGGATGGCGTGTCGATTTTTACAATGGCTCTAATTCAAGCGTCTATAAATCAATTGAATTATCGGGGGTGATTGCATCCCAACAATCCGGTTTTGGTACCTTAAGTTTTTTTGCGCCCGGTCTGCAAAATGGTGGTAGTCAAGCAGATGGTATGGCACTTATCGATGATAACGATACGCTAATCCAGTTTTTAAGTTATGAAGGCGTTATAGAGGCGACCATTGGTACTAGCGAAGCAATTGGTGTTGAAGAGCTGAACTCTACACCGCTTAACTATTCGATGCAGTTAGTGGGTGAGGGAAGCCTCTACGAAGACTTTTCTTGGCAGCTATTAAGCTCGCAGAGTTTTGGTGAAGTTAATGCTGGTCAACGATTTGCTTTTTCTGAACCTATACCAGGTATAGATACCCTTGCAGATGTTACGGCTTCTGATCGGGTTGGGGTGCCGGCTCCAGGCGCATTATTGTTGCTGAGCATGGGATTGTTAGGCTTGGGGTTAAGCAGAAAAGATAGCTTTTTGCCGCAGAGTTTACCTGAAAGAAACTGATTTATTACGCACTTTCTTGGGGAGCACATTATTTTGTTGCTCCTTTTTACAAGTAAAGTATCACCTCGTATAGTCGTGTGTTTTAACTTAGGTTGGTAAAACGATACCACTGTATTTAATGACTGAGCTTCACTTAATTAGATCAACCAAACATCCAATCGATCGTATCATATAAAGAATAGTACTGCTGAGCGCCGATGAGCTGATGGAGTTTTGAATTGTCACCAATCAGTTTTTCAATCTCATTTTTACGCACGAATGCTGGATTGACATTTATCTTGATTTTATGGTCTGCGAGCTTGGCAATGTAAGCCAAAACATCTCGCAGTTTGTACCCTACGCCCGAGCATACGTTAACGATTTCTCCACTGACAGGTGACAGCAACAGTTGTTGATATATATTGGCTAACGATCTAACGTCATTAAACTCTCTAATGACATCAATATTGCCAAGCTCTATGCTATCTGCACGTGAAATAAAATGATTAACAATTTTGGGAATAACAAAATAGTCTCTTTGGCCCTGTCCCGTATAGTTAAATGGGCGAGTGATAATTATTGGAAATTTATCAAACCACAACTGTGCCATATATTCCATGGCTAGTTTGGAAATTCCGTAGTCATTTGCTGGTTTTGGTGTAACAGTTTCGTCGATACAAGTTACACCACAGTTGCCATAAACATTGGCGCTACTTGCCAGCAATATTTTTTTGGGTGTTAAACCAGATTTGTCGATGGCTGTGAGTAAATTCAGTGTCCCTAGCAGATTAATGTCGTAGATTTGCTGGGGAGAGCCATGTCCAACAAAACTTACTGCGGCAAGATGAACAATATAATCCGGTTTGGTTTGTTCCAGCGCGGCCAGCAATGACGCTTCGCTTTCAAGGGAGATGCTTAGCTGATCTGTCTGCAACGCTTCATCTTGAATGCCTTTGTAGACATGCCAACCAATTTGCTCTAGTAAATTACATAGCTGAACACCAGTAAAGCCATTACTACCGGTAACTAATACGGTGGGATGATCTTGGTGAGATTGAATGACCATGATTAACTATTTGTAAGCCTAAGGTATATGCATATAGCTATATAGAGGTAATTTTTTCAATATTTTGTTTTATCACACTAGTTGTGTCAGTTGTCGTATTTTAACGGCGATTTTACTGTATACTCATCAAGTTCCGTTAGGGTATAAGTATAAAAATAATTTGGCTACATCGCGCTGTTGAGTTCTACATAACCCGCCAAGGGTAACTGCAACAAGGATAACTACGACAGTGGTAACTTCACTTGGTACAATATAAAAAACGGCAAATTAGCAAAGTAGAAATCAGCAAAGGGAGCTATTATAGATGGCCTGCCGTTGGATTTCATTAAAACTTAACTTATTCTGGGCTGCTATGTTCCGAGCTCCTATGTTCTGGGATGCTAGTGGTGCCTAATACTTCCAAGTATTAGCGAGACGTGCAGTTCAGGTTTGACTGGATACACAAGCGCATCAAGCTGTGGATTGAGCAAATTTGATAGGAAATAAGCCTCATGGTAACCGGTATTGTAATTGTTTTAGATGTAGTCGTTTTGAGGGCTTGGCGAATGTTGTGTGCCGGATACTGTCGTATTGCCAAGCCGTATTAATAAATAGGTCAGTGTTTAGAATATAGGCTTTGATCGCTTTTTGCTAATTGAGCATTAATATGTACTTGTTTGCGGTGTGGCCTCGTGGCTGCATCTGATAAAATGCCTTTCCTTGAATCGAACGAAAAGGCCGATAGTTTTTTATCGGCTATTGCTTAAATATTAAACGTAACTATTGGCTATGAGGTATTTGTAGAATGGCAGTAAATAAATCAGTAATCATTACAGGAATTACAGGCCAGGATGGCGCATACCTTGCTCAGTTTTTATTGGAAAAGGGTTACAAAGTATATGGGACTTACCGACGGACCAGTACTGTTAATTTTTGGCGTTTAGAGGAATTGGGGATAGTTACCCATCCAGCTTTACATCTCGTCGAATACGATCTTACTGATTTATCCACGTCAATCCGTCTGCTTGAACAGAGTGCTGCTGAAGAAGTTTATAATCTTGCTGCTCAGAGCTTCGTCGGGGTTTCTTTTAATCAGCCGATTACGACTGCAGAGATAACGGGTATAGGTCCTGTGAATTTGTTGGAAGCTATCCGTATTGTTAATCCGAAAATTAAATATTACCAGGCGTCCACCTCTGAGATGTTTGGTAAAGTTCAGGCTATTCCTCAGAATGAAAATACCCCTTTTTATCCCCGTAGCCCATACGGTATCGCTAAACTTTATGCTCACTGGATGACAATTAATTATAGAGAATCTTATGATATTTTCGCTTGTAGCGGCATCTTGTTTAATCACGAATCGCCGCTACGTGGTCAAGAGTTTGTTACGCGTAAAATCACAGATAGTGTTGCCAAAATTAAATTAGGCAAGCAGGAGTTGCTTGAGCTCGGTAATTTGGATGCGAAACGTGATTGGGGCTATGCAAAAGATTATGTAGAAGGTATGTATCTCATGATGCAAGCAGAGCAACCTGATACCTATGTGTTGGCAACAAACCGCACAGAAACAGTTCGGGATTTTGTTAGCCTTGCTTTTAATGCTGTCGATATGAATATAATTTTTGAAGGGCGCGGGGAAGATGAATTAGGCATTGATGTGAAGACAGGAAAAACACTAGTTGCTATCAACACCAAATTCTATCGAC
>JANQMK010000008.1 GCA_028280085.1 Pseudomonadales bacterium | reverse complement strand
CTGTTTGGCGGTTGTGCGCACACTGGTATCTTACGGCTACCTTGTGCAAAACGAACAGACTAAAGCCTATGCATTAGGGCCGACTCTAGCTGCTGTGGGTAGTGCTGCGCATGAACGCTTTCCGGCTGTGGATTATGCTAATGAGGTGTTAAAAAAACTGAGTCGGGAATCAAACTCAGGGGCATTAGCGTCAGTCTTGACGGGAGAGCAGGAACTTGTCATTGGGCGTTATGGCATATTGCCCGATACCCACATTTCGGCTTCTCGAGTGGGTCTAACAGTGCCATTTACGCCGCCATTCGGTGCCTGTTTTGTTGCGTGGATGCCTTCTGATGAAGAAGCTCGTTGGTTAGAAAAAGGTAGGGGTAATACCCATAGTCTGCATCGTGAACTTGTCGAGTCTATCCGTAAACGAGGTTACGAGATCTATCGATATTCTGAGCTGACCTATCGTTTACAGCAAGCAATCGATAATGCTGATGCCGCGCCGGAGTCCAAAGCGGCTGGAGATGAAGTGACAGATGCCATGCAAGCGATGATTAACTCAGATTATTTTATCCGCGAAGTGAATGATGATGAGCTTTACCCAGTAATGGGTATTTCCGTCCCCGTACTCAATGCAGAGAGTCGTACTGAGATGGTACTTTCTACTTATGGCTTTCACGGTAGATTAACTGGTAGAGAGATCTACCAAAAAATTGATATCTTGATGGCGGCTGCTGAAGAGATGACAGGCGCTATTAACGGATATATGCCCAACTATGAGACACGGCCAGTCGCTACCTTTTAAAGTTTTTTAACTTAGCCCGAGCATGGTGTTGGCTGAATCAGATACTGAGTAGAGATGTTGATGTAGACGATATTAGTGCAATAATGGTACCTGGTTTACTGGGTTCTCACTATTGGTAGAATCGCATTTAGTTAATATTGATATGATTGTTTTTCAGCAGCACGGTGCGAGTAGTGTATAATTTTCAGGGAAAAACTGTCTGGATAACGGGTGCCTCGTCAGGTATCGGAGAGTCTCTTGCTAAAGCACTCTCGGTACGCGGCGCTACTATAATTCTGTCGTCGCGCAATGTTAGTGAGCTCGAACGAGTCAAACGCTCACTATCTTATTCTGATAAACACTTGGTGTTACCACTAGATCTAGCTGACCAAACTAATTTTCTGAGCTTGGTCAATGAGGCAGTTAACTTAACTGGTAAGATAGACATGTTGATTAATAACGGTGGTGTTAGTCAACGGTCTTTGGCGCAAGAAACAGATATTGTAGTTGACCGCCAAATTATGGAAATCGACTACTTTGGCACAATAGCTTTGACCAAAGCTGTTTTACCCCACATGATACAACGGCGAGATGGGCGTATCGTCAGTGTCAGTAGTATTGCTGGCAAGGTAGGAGCAAAACGCCGTTCTGCCTATTGTGGCGCGAAACATGCCCTTGTTGGCTTTATGGATGCGCTGCGGGCAGAGATATATGAGTATGGTATTAAAGTACATATTGTTTGTCCGGGCTTTGTGCGAACTAACGTTTCCAAAAATGCGTTGACTGCAGATTTGAACCCATTGGGTAAAATGGAAGATGCTATTAAAAATGGCATGTCCGCCGACAAATTCGCGCAACAATTATTGAAAGCCATCGAAAAAGACAAAGATGAAGTAATTATTGCTCAAGGCATGGCACGACTTATTTACCATATCCACCGTTTTTTTCCTAATGTATCTCATAAATTGGTTGCAAGAGCTGAAGCGCGCTGAATGGTATGACTACGGTGCACCGTTTACAACGCTTCTCCTCTATAGTGATTTTATTTTAGTTAGCTGCTACGTGAACAATTGGTTTCATGCCTTATTGCTTTTTCGGCTATCCCGCTACTAGTCTATTACGAATCCGCCTTACTTTGTAAGTTGTAAGTGTCGTGTATTTATTCCAGCAAACAGCACTTTCAGATGTTTTGCTATACTTAATAGCATATTCACCAGTTTTCGTAATCCATGCAGAAACAGCCCTGGCCAAACTGGTCTTTTAGTCTACGTAATAGCTTTTGCTTTGCCATCGGTATTGCTTTCAGTATTGTTGTGTTGCGCTATGTGACACTTTGGTTAAATACTGGGGAGGTGCCGGCGCATTATGCTCAAGGTTTGTTGCTAAGCTTAGTTAATGAATTTGCTATTGCTTGTTTGTTGCTGGCTGTTCTTCAGAAGTTGCAATGGCCGTTAGCCAAAGCGATAGTTGTTATTGGTATTTATCTGCCGTTAGTTTTTTTTTACCTAATTTGTTTCCATTATGAAGCAACATTTTCGCGTTTGCCTAGCGCTAATCTGCTGTATTATCTTCGTGAACTTGATAATTTAAGCTCCTCTATTCAGCATAATATTCCGTTGAAAAACCTATTGGTTGAATTTGGCCTTTTTCTGCTTTTGATCTCAGTGACATTTGCATTATCACAACGATACTTTATTCCTATTCAAGGTTGGGTCAAATCAGCGTCTATTACAGTCGCTATTTTTTTTCTTGTTGTTACACATGCCAATCCCGCATTAGTTTCCGATCGTTATCTATGGCCGTCTAGGGAACCTTTAGTCTGGTTTATTCAGAGCGTCAACCATATGGACCAGGAATACCAAGTGGAGAGAAAGAAATTACTCACTTTATTAGAGCGATTTAAAGATGGTATTGGCATAAAACAGCAGGCATTGAATGTAGAAGAAAAATATTCATTTTGTACTACGCAAAAACGTTATCCAATGACTAAGAAAAATGTGATTGTGCTAATTTTAGAAGGGGTTGGTCGAGCGCAACTTAATCTGTATAACGGGCAACAACCTCTTATGACAAACCTCCGGCGTATTGGTCGTGAAAATATTTTATTTGAACGCGCCATTACGCCGGGTACAAAGAGTTTACAGGCATTGCTATCCATTTTTAGCGGTTTACCTGCTCAAACCTATCAGAATTTATTATGGCGAGTGCCATTGCCCAACTTCAATGGGTTTCCTAAGGTATTGGCACAATACGGCTATCATACCGGCTATTTTCATGGGGGGGACCTTAGCTTTGAACAACAACGCTCTTATTTACAGGCGGTAGGTTTTCAGCATATTTCTGAGTATGAGCCCAATACGCCGACGCCAGTGTATGGTTGGGGTTATTCGGATGGGCATATGTTTAACGAATTGCGTGCTTGGATTGACCAACAACGACAGGCTGATAAACCTTATCTTGCTGCTCTTTTTACCTTAAGTACCCACGACCCTTATCGTTTACCGGATGGTTGGCATAGCCCGTTTCAGGTCGCAGAACATAGTTCGACCCAACAAAAATTTATCGCCAGTTACCACTATCTGGATGAGCAGTTAGGGAATTTTTACGACTGGCTCAAGCAAGCTGACCCGAATGCTGTTTTGGTTATCGTTGGTGACCACATTCCTCATTTATTGGCAGATAATTCAGGAAGAAACTTAGATAGCGACAAGTTCTATGTACCGATGATATTTTCTACCGGAGAGGAGAGTAGGTCGCTACATGTTGATCAAGCAAACCGTTTAGTCGCATTACATGATATACCGTCGACAGTCATGGGGTTACTCAATGCCGATGCTCATGATTGTGATCTCGGCTTAGATATACTGGCTAAAACGCAATGGCCTGCGGACCGTGTTGTTTACGCGGTGGCAGGTGATTCGTTTGAATCAATGTTTCTGTGGCAGGGGGAACAACGCTGGCATTACGATCGATTGGCGAAACAATTAACGCCATTGTCAGGCCAGGATGGTTTGAGTGCTGAGTTTATACGGTCGTTTATTCATGCCGCGCAACCGGCCAACTATTATCTCGCTGAATATAATGCTTATTTTCGCCCGTCTTATCTGCAGCAAGCCTCTTCTCGGCCAACTGTGTCTCAGCCAATTTTTATTGCTCATAGGGCAAATACAAATGGTCCAAATCTGCGTACCGAAAATAGCCGAGTGGCGATTGAATCTGCGATTGCGCAAGGTATTGGTTGGGTTGAAGTCGATATACAAATGACACAAGATGGTGTGCTCATATTGCATCACGATGAAACTATCAAACTTAACCATGGGCAACAGTCTCTAAGAACGATCCCTTATGATGAACTTGTGCAATTGCCTGGCTATGAAGACATATTAACCTTAGAGCAGGTCATTCGAGAGTTTGCTGATAAGATAAATCTTTTATTGGAAATCAAGCCTATTCAACTTGTCAAAGATGAACAGCATGCGGTTGCAGAAATAATACGCTTAACGCGACATTATCCCGCTACTAAAAAATTCATGATAGATAGTTTTCAACCCTCGGTAATTAGCTCAATTGCACGCCACTGCGACTGTGAAACTGGGTTTGACGCGCCATTTAAAAAGGCAGTAGATCTTGATTTGCTAACCTACGTTAAAGGGCTGGGTGTTGATTGGATTTATTTGCATCACAGTGTAGCCGATGCATCCGTTATTCGGCTTGCACATCAAGTAGGATTAGAAGTGATGATCTATACAGTCAATACTGTAGAAGAATTTCGTCGTTTTTCCGATGAGTTACCTGATGGCGTGATATCGGATAATGTGGCGTTGCTGCAATCAAAGAGCACTACTCAGTGAAAGTTAGATTCGGTTAAAGCTGGGGAGGTTATTACAATTTAAGTCGGTATGGCTGGTGGGTATGGCAAAAATAGCAAAATTAAGATATGTAAAGGGGGAGCACGTAAAGGTCCCCCTGATATAGTAGTATGCCCTCAGCAGTCTGGCAAAACGTTAAGGCAATAAGCTTGCAACAGCATCTCTTTCTTCTTGTAACTCTTTTTCTGTCGCTCGCATTTTTTCTGTACTGAAGTCGTTAAGGTCGAGCCCTTGGACAATAGACCAGTCACCATCTTTGCAGGTACAAGGGAAGGAATAAATGAGCCCTTCTTCTATACCGTAGCTGCCATCAGAGTAAACGGCCATGCTGACGGTATCGCCATCCGGTGTGCCCAGTGCCCAATCGCGGATATGGCATATGGCAGCGTTGGCAGCCGAAGCTGCACTTGATGCGCCGCGGGCTTCGATAATTGCTGCACCGCGCTGCTGTACAGTGGGAATAAATTCATCGGTATACCAGTTTTGATCAATGAGCTCCATTGCGTTTTGACCAGCAACAAGTGTTTGATGAATGTCAGGGTATTGGGTCGAGGAGTGATTACCCCAGATGGTGAGATTGGTAATATCAGTCACCGCTTTACCACATTTCTGAGCTAGCTGAGTGAGTGCACGATTATGGTCAAGTCGCGTCATAGCGGTAAATTGGCGCGGGTCTATGTCGGGTGCGTTGCGTTGTGCGATAAGCGCATTGGTGTTAGCCGGGTTGCCGACCACGAGGACCTTAATATCTTTACTGGCATGGTCGTTAATTGCTTTGCCCTGCACCGAAAATATTGCTGCGTTGGCTTCTAGCAAATCTTTGCGTTCCATACCTGGGCCACGTGGGCGGGCGCCAACCAGCAGGGCATAATTAGTATCTTTAAAGGCAACATTCGGATCGTCAGTGGCAACGATACCGTGTAACAGGGGAAATGCACAATCGTCCAGCTCCATGACCACACCGTTCAGGGCGTTGAGCGCTGGCGTGATTTCAAGAGTTTGAGTATTACAGCGTTGAT
>JANQMK010000003.1 GCA_028280085.1 Pseudomonadales bacterium | reverse complement strand
GGCCTAACCGAAGCAGATAGTGGTTCAGATCCTGCCAGTATGGCGACAACGGCAACCGCTACTAAAGACGGCTTTATTCTAAACGGCTCAAAATTGTGGATCACCAATGCACCTATCGCTGACGTATTTGTTATTTGGGCTAAAAACGAAGCCGGAATGGTAAATGGCTTTCTTGTTGAAAAAGGTGCCAAAGGGTTATCTACAACGACAATTAAAGGCAAATTTTCGTTACGAGCTTCTATTACCGGGGAAATCAATCTTGATAATGTCTTCGTGCCAGTAGATCATCAGCTAGCAGTAGAAGGTTTAAAAGGTCCTTTTTCATGCCTAAACATGGCGCGTTATGGCATTGCGTGGGGAGCGCTAGGCGCTGCAGAATTTTGCTGGCATGCAGCACGCGACTATGTACTCTCTCGACGGCAGTTCGGAAAGCCTTTAGCTAGCACTCAGTTGGTGCAAAAAAAGCTTGCTGATATGCAAACTGACATTACCTGTGGCTTACAAGCCTCTTTACGAGTAGGCCGCCTGATTGACGAAAAACGCTTTCAGCCTGAAATGATTTCGTTAATAAAGAGAAATTCCTGCGGTAAAGCGCTCGAAATAGCGCGTACTGCCCGCGACATGCACGGCGCGAACGGTATATCAGACGAATTTCACGTAATAAGACATGTTTTAAACCTTGAAGCAGTTAACACCTATGAAGGGACGCATGATATTCACGCGCTCGTGTTAGGCAGAGTCCAGACTGGTATACAAGCCTTTTTTTAATAAACTGGTAGTAGCGTAGCCCCGCGCTGCGCTCAACCATTACTATCAGCAGGAGTAAAAAAAATAGCATTCTATAGCAAACCGAGTTTATCCCTACCATATTTTATTTATCCTACCCATAAATCTTCTGTATAATGTTACCTGCAGCACCTACTCAAATGTTTTTTTACTGTGTTAGAATCGTTGCCATTGAGCCGTGGCAGTTTCATCACCGTTCAATAACCGATATGATGAAGGTCTGTCACAAGACCGCTGTTGACTGAGAACAAAGCCGTAAACTGACATTAATATAACAACACACTTTTTCACAGTACAACGGAAACAACTTTCTACTTGTAGTCTGCCATCAGAAGCTTAGATAACTAGGACTGCCCAAATGACCGGGCTAGCCCATGTACCACACAGTTGTACTAGCTTACTACAGGTGGAGTCTAATGAGGTTAGCATATGGATGAATTAGAATCGCTGTTCAGCGCAAAAGATATAGCGTCATTACAACAAGAGTCTCACACACCGTTATACCATCAAATGTATCTATTGCTAAAAAACAGCATCTGTGACGGCACGCTTAGTTACGGTACGCAACTCCCAACGGAATATCAGCTGGCTGATACATTCAAGGTTTCACGAATTACCGCAAAGCGTGCATTAGATGATCTGTCTGCTGAAGGACTAGTGGAGAGGCGTCGTGGTAAAGGTACCCATGTCATTTACAACTACGAATCGCCACGCCAAGCCGAACCGCCCGTTGTATCTGATTTACATCATCTTGAATCTATACCAGAGGATACTAGTGTTAAGGTGATAGATGCTTGTTTCCGCCAAGCGCCAGCTAAAATTAAAGAAGCATTTGACATCGATACTAACGAACTTTTATTTAACATCATACGTACCGGTCAAAAAAATAATATTCCATTCGCTTACTACACTAGCTGGACTGTTGGCCTGGCAGGTGAACACGATCCGGCCCTGCTGGCATCTGCTTCAAGAACGGAACTGTTACGCGGCGCTGGCATTCATATTATCAATATTGATCAAACGGTTTCGGCTACATTACCGACGCCATCTATTGCAAAAACATTGGACATCTCACCCAACATCCCCATATTAAACATCGTGCAATGCTCTTATGATAAAAAAGGTAAATTAGTTGACCGCTTAGAAGGTTTCTTTCATCCAGAACGACTACTTTACAAAGTCAACATTAAAACCGACTTGATCGACAACACACAGAAAACGCAACAGGGTATTGTTGAAACGATTTAATACCCAACGTCGAGGACTTATTTATAATCTATATATGGCATTTTAATATCATAGATCTAGTCACTTCACCGACATCGTTCAATGTGGTTTGAGGGCTATATACTAGGGCAACTCATTAGGCAGAGGTGCTATCGGAAAAAGCGCTACCCTACAGTACCGTCCCGTTTTAATTGGGCCACTTTTTTTTCATCAAAACCTAATTCATCACGTAAGATTTGGTCCGTATGTTGCCCCAACAACGGGGGGGCGACGGGAACAACAACAGGTGTTTTGGAATACTTAACGGGCGTGTTAATAAGAGATACTTCCCCTGCCGTTGGGTGAGGTACCTTTAGCAACATGTTTCTATGCTTTATCTGCGGGTGGTCAATAGCTTCACCAATGCTATTAATGGGGCCACAGGGAACCCCAGCTTTTTCCAATTGACTTAACCACCATTCACTGCCGTGACATAAAGTTTCGTTAGTTATGATCTTGAGTAAATCAGCTCTATGTTCGACTCGCGCAGCATTGGTAGCATAGGCTGTGCTTTCAGCTAAATCATTACGCTCTGCGATAGCACAAAAACGCCTAAATTGATCATCATTACCTACCGCTAAAATGATATGGCCATCGGCTGTAGGGACGACTTGGTAAGGTACAATGTTGGGATGACTATTGCCTTGGCGCTGAGGATTCTCGCCAGTCACGAGATAATTCATGTTTTGATTAGCCAACCATGCTACTTGCGTATCCAGTAAAGCTAAATCAATATGCTGCCCTTCCCCCCGTTGCTGTCGGTGATGCAATGCCGCCAAAATGGCTGAAACCGCATACATACCCGTCATCAAATCAGCTACTGCCACGCCTGTTTTCATAGGGCCTTCACCAGGTTCACCATCTGGCGTGCCAGTAATACTCATTAGGCCGCCCATCCCCTGAATCATTGCGTCGTACCCAGCACGATGAGCATAAGGCCCGGTTTGACCGAAGCCTGTAATTGAGCAATAAATTAACCTGGGATTGACCGCTGAGAGACTATCATAGTCCAAACTATAACGTTTCAGGCCACCTACCTTAAAGTTCTCGATCAATATATCGCTCTGCTTGGCTAACGCCGTCACAATCGCCTGCCCCGCTTTTTTTGACAGATCGATAGCGATAGATTTTTTTCCGCGGTTAGCTGAGAGGTAATACGCAGATTCAGTGGTTTCCTTATTGGATTGGTCTTTTAAATAAGGTGGACCCCAAGCACGAGTATCATCCCCGCCTTGCGGCTTTTCTACTTTAATAACATCAGCGCCATAGTCTGCCAAAACCTGGCTTGCCCAAGGACCAGCCAGGACCCGGCTCAAATCCAACACCTTAATATTCTGTAACGGTGCGACCATTGACAAACCTTCCAAATCAGAACCAGCGAGCAATCGATTTCTCGCCTGATTATTGAGTAGTTAACATAATAAGACTAGCAAACACCTGTACAACCGGTTTACCTACCGCAAATTCGTCTATTATTGGCCAGTTAGCCCCCAGAAAAAGATTATTAATTGTACAAATCAGCAAGAGTTCAAGTACTTTTACCATTTTTCTTTCAGCGTAAGTATTTACGTCTATACTTTCCCTTCGTGCATACCTTTTTATCAAATGCGATATTGTTTATAATTTTTAACCAACAAAGCCACCGATAAATAGCCTTCTGATTGCATAACGATCATATCAATAGATTAAAGATGTGATGTGAAGTCAACTCATCAGATGCACGTCGCACGGGTTTATCATGAATTGGTAAACATATTACACACAACTCATAACAGTGTTATCTCGGTAGACATTTATATTTATAGAGTCCCCGAATGATATAGAAAGCGGTTTATCTAGAAATGGATTTTGTTCGACAACAGTTTGCTTGCATAAGAGTGATATTAGGATGCTTACTAGCCGCCTCATTAGTTACACCCCTTTGCTTTGCCCAAACATTTGCCATTAATGAAAAGGTCACCGAATTTGTGCAACCCGGTGGCGTCGGTCTGACAAACACTTATCACCAAGACCCCATTAACCTGGGCGATAAGCTACTATTTTTAGTCGACCAAGAAAATAATCTCACACTGTCAGATATTTTATCAAACAATCATCAGCTAAAGTGGCGAACAAACAACTCCGCAGTACCAAGTTACGGCTATAGCGCCGCTGCTTACTGGTTTCGCATTACTCTGTTTAACGATACCGAAGAAAAAGTCCATCGGATAATCGAAGTAGAATATCCACTGATCGATTATCTAGATTTAGCGATTATTAGTACAGATGGTAATCTAAAACAGTACCAAACCGGTACTGCGTTGCCCTTTGATAGCAGGCCAATAAAGCATCGAAACTTTCTATTCCCAGTCGACATACCTGCTAATGAAACAACCGAGCTTATTTTTAGAATAAAGAGCGACCAAGCTATCCAACTGCCCCTTAAGCTCTGGACCAATAACCACTTGCTCGAAGTCGATGAAACTATCTTACTCGTCCATGGCCTCTACTTCGGTCTGATGCTAGTGATGGCACTCTATAACCTTTTCCTCTACCTATTTACCAAGGATTTGAGCTACCTATTTTACGTCTGCTTCGTATCATCTATTACCTTGTTCCAAGCAACGCAACAAGGGCTGTCATTTCAATTCATTTGGCCTTCTGCCACCAGTTGGCACGCCAATAGTACAGCTATTCTTATCTTGGCAGCCATTCTATTTGCTATGTTGTTTGTGAATAAATTTTTGGATCTCAGTGTTACTGATCGTATCAGCCACTATTACACTACCCTCATTGGTTTAACCGCCTGTCTACTGATTGTCGCTATCCTATTTGTACCCGCGACTACCGTCATGCAATTGGGTATCCTGCTTGCAATACCAACCTGCATCGGCGCCCTAGTAATAGGTATACGCTCTTGGTATCGCGGCCACAAACAAGCACGCTACTATATTATCGCTTGGGCTATCTTCTTAGTCGGCACAGTAGCGCTGAGTTTGAATAAATTTGGTTGGCTACCTCGCTCATTTATTACAGAATACAGCTCTCAAATTGGTTCGGGGTTAGAAGTAATATTGCTCGCTATTGCATTGGCCGACCGTATTAATCATCAGCGTCGCGCGACTGAGCTCGCGCAAGAGCGTGCGTTAGTCAATGAAATGTTTGCTCGAGAGTTAGAGGAAAAAGCCAAAGAGCGATTAGAGCGAAGCGTAGCTGAACGCACCCGCGAATTGTCTCTTGCAATGAAGAAATTATCCGATGCTAATAAAGCATTGGAGAACCTCAGTACTACTGACGGTTTGACACAGGTTAAAAACAGACGCTTCTTTAACTTAACCATCATAGAAGAATGGAAACGTGCTACTCGAAACTCTTACCCGCTGTCTTTGTTATTTATTGACCTGGACCACTTTAAACAAATTAATGACCGCTACGGCCACATGGTAGGCGATGAATGCCTCATTCAAGCTGCTTCCGTTGTTGAATCACAGTCACGTCGCATGGAAGATTCAGTCTGCCGGTATGGTGGAGAAGAGTTCGCCGTGATTCTACCCAATATTGATTCTCAAACTGCGGTCAGTATTGCTGAGAAAATTCGTGTTGCGATTGAAGAGATTGAATTCTGTCGCGATGGTAACTATTTCAATCTTACTGCTAGTATTGGCATTTCAAGTATTACGCCTGATCCAGAGAATGGAATTAATAGCCTAATCACACAAGCAGACAGCGCACTTTATCAAGCGAAAGATGCTGGAAGAAATTGCTGCATGATTTACGGCGATGACGCACTTAGCCACAAAGTGCCAAAAGACGCTACTGTTCAAGATAAAGATAAGGACACCAAAGTAACCTCCATCTTCCGCCAGACAACAAGGTCATAACATCGGGCACTTTGAACCTGTTTCATCTAGAAAAACCAACTCAATGCGGAGTATTTTGTCAGCCTAAGAGCTCGTCGCCTCGTACACAAACGACGTGACATAGTTATTAAATAACGCGAAAGGACCGTCGCCCTTCAATGGTTGTGTGTTTGCATCGCCATATTGGTTGCACCAAATAGGGTAGTCACATTTAATATCTCGCTTAAAAAACATTTTTACCAAATGAGGGACAACGAATTCAAGTATCTTCTTAGGAATAAATTTTCCAGTAAGCGTGCGGCGATCAACAATAATACCTGCATGAATGGCTGAACCAGCGTCGATCGGAGTAAACATCAATAAAATAGTAAATTCTACATCCAGCTCTTCTAGACGTGTTCGCACAATATTGTAACTAGGGCCATATAACTTGACGCTAATTGAAACGTTTAGCTCCCCGAAATTCCACAAATAGGGCCTTTTAAAACTGTAGGCACTGCTAAGCACTCTGTCAGAGACGCTGATATTTTCAGTGATAACGGCATCGTTATAGCCGTGCACAGCGCTGAAATGCGCCAAGTCGACACTGTTACGAGCGAGTATTGCTGTCTCAGCCGAGATGGTTTGATAGACGGTTAACAGCGGTAGGTAGTGGCTCAGGTCAATATGAGGTAATGAAAATTCTGGCTCAGCTGGTTCATTACCATTGAGATAAACGAATATCATACCGTGTTGTTCAACGGTGGGATAATGCAGCAATCGCAAACGGCAAGCGTGTTGCTGATAGATAGGATGCGGACAGCCACGCCCCTGTTGATCGAAAGCAATATTGTGCGCCGGGCAATGAATATGGCCAGTGTTAGCATCAACTGTACCCCCAGATTTCGCGATATCCACCCCTTGATGCGGGCAGAGGGCCGCGGTGACATAAGCTTCATTATGGGCACGATAAAGTAATAGTTTCAGGCCGCAAGGGCTAACAGCTTTAAGTTGGTATTTTTTTACTGACTTAGAAAAGCCAATGCAAAACCAACCCGTTAGCATTGAAATTCTCTCATTTTTTTAGGCAACATCATGATTTATGCAGCGCACTTAGTAGATTGTTTTATTTTGGTCAATTTAAAATGGACATTGTCTTTAAATGACAAAGAACCTTTAAATACCGGCGAGTAGTCCCTACTTACCAAAGCAAACTGATAGTTGTCGACGAGTCGACGCAACACATAAGGGGCAATTCTAATAACTCGGCTTTTGCCGGGACATTTATGATTACCTAGCGAAAAGGCGATAAATCCAGGCTGATTTTTATTGTTAGAAAATCTATCTGGATTAAAAGTGCTAGGTTCCTGCCAAAAATGAGGGTGTAAGTGGGTTTGCTCCGGTACAGTAACACAAGTTGTTCCTGCTGGGATGGTATAATTACCGAGGGTAACCGGTTGGTTAGCGACTCTTGCCATCACGGGATAAGGAGGCAATAACCTTAATGCCTCAAACAGACAATTGACCAACTGCTTATTACTTTTGTCTTCACGTGCTATCTGTTGCCACTCAGGATACTTGGCCAGGAAAAACAGCGTATTCACAATGGCCTTGTCCAACGGGTCGCTACCAACAAATAACGCCGTCATTATTTCACCATCTATTTTTTTTGTTTCTTCACTCTTTGCTGACGTAATCTTTTCTCTTGCTACTAATGCAGCCAAATAATTTTGTGGCTTGCTGTCTCGTTTTATATGATGGCTAACAATCGTTTTGGCAAACTGTTCCCTACGTTTTATTTGCTTACCTACCCCCGGAAAAAAACGCATAATTCGGCTCGGCACCCTTAATAGGGGCGGCAATAGTTGTAGAAATACAGCAACGCGGGTGAGGTAATATTTAGTATCATCTATTTGTTGGACATCCGCAGGAGGTGGTTGATCGAAAGCTAATTCACAGAGGATACTGGTTGTTAAATGGAGAATGTCCCTACTCGCGTCCACGTTAGCCTTGCTAGCAATCGCTTGATCCCACCGCACTGTCATGGACGCCAGATGAGTATCGACGGCGGACATCTCTCGATTTGTTTGCTGTTTAAGGTAATCATTAAACAAAGCATATTTACTGTCCCAGTGCGGCTGGGTCGTAAAATCTGTAATGTTAAGGGCGCGGGGTGAAATTAATTCTAGGCTGTTTTTAGGATCAACTCTGGTAAAACGTTTATCTTTTAGTACTTGTTCAACATGATGTGGATGGCGCAGAACTAAAATGTGATTGTTAAATCCCATGGTCATGAAAGCCATGTCGCCATATCGTTTAAATAGACCTTTGCTGACTTGCAAAAAATCGCTCGTCAATATACGGACATACAAACCGAGCCCTAATTTGCCAGCCGGCCCTGGAATATTGGTATTGGCAATATCGGCATTGGCTATATCGGTAGCGGCTATATCGGTAGTAGCTACATTCATTTTATTTCCTCTGTTGTCGACTGGCTCAACCACTTCACACATCAGTTGCCAATACGATACCGTTGTAATTATTGTCACAACCTGTTGTATCTTCCCAAGGTAGCTGATATTTACCTGAGACAAAGACGCATTATAATACCAGCCGATAGATGAACGATAAAGTAGACAACAATGACAATGGCGTTCAAGCGACTAAAAAAACGGCCACGGTGATTGATGGGAGTGAGTAAAACTCTCATAACGAGCAACAACACACCACTGCTGAGCAAATAGTGCTCTAAAATTAATGATGCCATCGACACTCACTTAACAAATAACTGTGGGCTGTATCTTATGGTACTATACAAACCATGCATACAACCAAAATATATACGCCCACCACTAAGCGTTAGAGACTCTATCATTGTCACATAAGCGCCGTTCTTTCCCAACTCAATGCTATCCGCTCATCATCATATGCTTAGCAAGTATATTCACCGCCTGTAGTGAACGACCTATTCAGTTGGCCGGCAGCTCTCAAATTGATTGGCAGACTGCATGGGATAGTTGCAATACGTTTCAATCCACCACACATTTGTTAAAAGATCTGTACCGCACAGAAACACACACCCTAACTGTCGACATTCACCATCCTATCCATAAAGTGTGGCCATTCTTTTCCGACATCCGCAACCACCAACAACTACACCCGCTGCTACAAAAGATAGTTGTTCACGACACTCACCTCAATGAAAATGGCTTAGCAATTGTCGAGTTTACAGCTGTTGAAGATATTTTGCTGGCCGGCCTAACATTGCGCACCCCCGTACACGCCATACAAACGGTCGATAACACTCGTACTACCTATACGATGGACAGCTGCTCTGCGTTTAATATCATTTTACACACCACAGATTCCCTCGTCGCTATTGACGACTCAACCACACGTATTACCGAAACTATTGTTTTTTTTGCACCGATACCATTGATGAAACTGACCGTTTCGGAAGGGCTTAAAGCGCACCAGGCAACTTTCGATCGCCTCTCGACACTCACAACAAACGATTTCACAAAAAACGACTGAGTGGCCAATATAAACGGCATTAATCCATTTTTATGCTTAACATCGAAATGAGCCCACCTTATTGGGCCACCTACACCGAACAAAAAATATTCGAGCTTAACTTACCACTACGCCCTTTCCTGGTCTTAGTATCGACCGAGATTTAATCTAATTTTACGCTTTTTATCTATTCTTCAAAAAACGTAGTTAGTTACTACTAAATCCGTAGTTAGCTACTACAAAACGCAAAGTATCTGACAGGGCATTTCGAACCTATCATTTTCCTCATGACAAACATCAACCCAAACCAACAATGAGGAGATATACAATGATTCATTTCACTTATAAAAACAGCCGTCGTATTGCCAAGTCTTTCACTTTAACCGCGCTCAGCGTTTTAAGCATCAATGCTGCCACGAGCTTAGCTGCCATCAACGGCAATGAACCAACAATCCCGCCAGAGTTTTTACCACCAAATGCACCTAATGTTGGGCTGGCCCGCGGTGAAACAACGATAACCATTAACGTTAAAGACAGTTCTCAGTACGAACAAGGTTATATCGTTCAGGAGAAAAACAGTAGTAACCAATGGCAAACCATACAGTCCAGTGGACCTCTCAATAGCTGGCAAAGCATCAATGTCGAAAAAACTGGTCTCAACCCGGATATTCAATACTGCTACAGAGCGGGGGCTTTCAACGCGATGGGCACTAAGTACTCCCCCACTAAATGCGCCTACACCACGGATGGGAATGACTATCCTGTTTGGCGAGTTCAGCTAGAAATTGAAACTGCTGATATGTTTGGTGCTGGCACAACCGATGACGTCTGGGTGAACTTAAATTCCAGTTCAAGTAATTATCTACCTAACGGTAACCTCACAGTCCTGGATTATTCCGGTGAAGATTTTCAACGTGGCGCTTTACAAGCCTACGACCTTAATTTAAAGGGTATTGGCAGTATGGATGACATTTCTTTCATCTCGATTAATAAGGCCGGCTATGACAGTTGGTGCATTAAAAGCGTCACCCTGAAGGTTAATAACATTGACGTATACGCGCGCGATTACTCAAATACTAACTTTGGTTGCCGTATGCTGGATTCTGGCTGGGGCTTTTCTAACTTATACTTCAATCACGCTAACCTTCGCGGTCAATCCTCATGGGATGCCTATGACGGAGACATTGCGATGAGTCTACTCGGCACCTTCGGCATTAAAGAAACCGAGTTAGAGGGTCGCTTTGAAGGTATGGTTGGCCATATGATGTATTACAACGATTTAAAATGGGGATATATTGACGGCGATGCGGTTGAAGTGACAAACGGCTGTAATGGTAGCGCTGACTGTAACAAGATACACGTAAACCTAGATCTTGAAGCGGATGCCAATATCTTAGACTTAGGCACGGTTACGCCAGAAGTAGATATCGACTTTGACGTTGAGTTTATCTGTGAAGGCGACTCGTTAAGTATCCAAACCACTAACTTTGATGTCGTCGCAGACCAAGAACTCATTTGGGAAGTATTAAGCCTTGGGTTTCTCGACTGGGTCGATGGTGAAGTTGAAGATGCAATCCGCGCAGCATGGACAGCGGTATCACAAACTGTGACAGGCATACCAGAGTGTGAAGCATCCGTCACACCTGAGGGGGATGTGTACTTATTGATTGCCGAATAATGGCTATAAAGTACATTACAAAGCCCGGCATCGACCTGCCGGGCTTTAGTTTTTCGGGTATGCAATACATAGGCATTGCTATCAAACAATTTCCTACCTAGCATTTCCTCACGATTCCCAAGTGTCCTAAGCCATCTCCTTAATCTCTTGTGCAGGCGGTATCCCTTCGAAAATACTGCATTTAATCCACGAACTTACATTCTTAGTTAATGCCGATGGACCAACGATCGTCATGCGTTTATCGGCGACCGCTTTTTTATAAGTGATATCACCCATCCATGCCTCAATCATGGTGCGCAAGTCCGTCGTAAAATGCACATCAACATCTTTACCTGGGTTCTGAATGCAGGCGTCAACTTCGTTATCCTTAACCACTAACCACCAATCATTAAACTCGTCTATATCCGTAAAATGAAAACGCACCACCGTTTCATTGCCTACCAGCTTTTCCGGCAAGATGCAGCGTTCCATATATAACATCAGAAGCTCTAAATCGAGATCAGAATCCGGCATGCCTGCACGCGCCCAGCGCATACCCCAAACCCCTACTTTTTCAACAATTGGAAATAACTCTTGGCCACACTCACTGAGAAAGTACTCATAGCCCTTTTGGCCAGGAATCCGTTTTTTCACCACAATACCGTAGGCTGCCAGCTCATTGAGCCGCTTTGTCAACATCGTGGGGGAAATGGAACTTAGACCACGCTGCATAACATTGAATCGAGTGCCTCCCATCAAGAGCTCCCGTACGATCAACAGTGTCCATTTATCACCAAGAATCTCAGCCGCCTTGGCGATTGGACAAAATTGTCCATATTCCATGATCTATCCTCAGAATCCGCCTTAAACCACTATGCATGTTTGTTATTTATTCATTTTTTTGCCTTCAGCTGGCAACAAACGGAGCTTACAAAGTAGAACTACACAATGTAAAGCGTGTTACTACAGAATCCGTAGTTAATTACTACAGCTTGGCAAGTAGGCCGCGGGAGCATTCTGGATTAATCTAGCACTATGTCAAGCAATACTTAAGAACACGCAGGTAGCATCTGCTTTATTACAGATTTGAAAAACCCATAGCGAGGAATATACGATGGCCACCACACATACAACCAATATTGATCACACTAATTGGCACGCTGCAGTTACCGAGTTGGCCGACAACCTCGGCAGCCTTTTTGCTGATCGCGCGACAACGTTCGACCTAGACGGCACCTTTGTGCAACAAAATTATGACGACATGAAATCCGCCAAATTTTTCTCCGCAGCTATTCCCACCGAGATTGGTGGTGGTGGGCTAAGCTACAGCGAACTCTGTGGTCTTTGTCGACAACTCGCCCAGTATTGCGGCTCAACAGCCCTTGCCTTCGCGATGCACTCGCATCCGGTTGCTTTGAATATCTTTAAGTTTCATAAAGGGGATGAAAAGGCAAAGGCTACTCTAACAAAAATTGCCGCCAATGAACTAATCATCGCCGGTACTGGGGCAAACGATTGGTTAAGTTCGAACGGCACCGCCACCGCCATCGAAGGCGGCATTATCGTTAACGCACATAAACGCTTCGTTAGCGGTTGTCCTGGCGCCCAGGTCTTAGTCAGTAGCGTACATCATGAAACGTCCGACGGGAATGAAGTCATTCATTTCTCTATCCCCTTTTCAACCGAAGGCATCCGTGTGCAAAATAACTGGAATACCCTTGGTATGCGTGCCACTGGGTCCAATGATGTTATCTTAGAAAATGTCTTTATACCTAATGAAGCCATTGCCGCAAGACGACCCGCCGGAGTCTGGCATCCCCTGTGGGATACTGTGCTACCCATTGCAATGCCGATCATCGTTTCAGCTTATATGGGCATGGCCGAAGCCGCTATGGATATCGCCATTGCGACAGCACAAGGCAAAGAAGAACTCACAGGTCTTGTTGGCACGATGAATAATCAAATGGTAATTGCAAGTATGGCAACTAATGAGATGGTTAGGATGAACAACAATTTTCAATTTACACCGTCACCCAATAACAGCGAAGCAATCTTAGCGCGTAAAACCATCGCGACAACAGCCATTAAAGAAGCTGTCGATACTGCTGCAAATATCGTAGGCGGTGCCGGTTTCTTCAAAGGGCATGCACTGGAGCGTATTATTCGCGATGTCAGGGCAATGCACTTTCATCCGTTGCCGGAGCACAAACAAACACAGATATCAGGCCGACTATTATTAGGGCTGGATCTCGTTTAAAAGCAGCTTAAGCTTCCCTACGACATAGGGAAGCTTATAACTCGACGAAAAAATCCTATGGGATATCAACAAAATGAAGCTGGTAGGCATCAGGATCAAGCCGACATTCTCTCAACACAGTGGGCTTTAGTGCCATTTCATGTTTTACAAAATGGACCAACTCATTACGTATAGCCGTAGACATACGGCACCCAACTGTAATACTACGAATACTACGCAAGGGCAATTTGCAGTAATACCGCTTTTGTCCACTGTTATCCACGAAGGTTTTGTCCGCTACCACTAATGGCCTGGCTAAACGCAGTTCTTTCTCATCTTTATAAACGACGGGCTTATGAAACACCGCTGGAAATAATACTTCGTCCGTTTGTAACGGCCTCAGATCGCTGTAGATAATTGGGCGGAGCAGCTGCGGATTATCCTTATAGCTTGGTGCAGAAAAATAATCGTGTATTGTGTCAAACTCAATTGCATAACCGCGATGCTGATCAGCATAATGATGCCAATGCCTAACCGTTGTCAAATCGCCGGTTAAACTCATGTAACCAACGGTTTTGTATTGTCCCGCTCTAGCTACCGGATTATTGGTTTTCTGCGCACCCGCCATCTTTTCAATGGTATGCCTTTTATCGGCTGATTTTTCTAAAAAATAATTGAAGTCTACTAATTGTTTAGCCTGATCAGGTAAGTGCTCATATTTCTCGCGCATCAATTGCAAATATTCATCTTCGGTTAACGAGCCAGTCACATCAGGAAAAAACTGAGCGATATCATGGTCGAACGGCAGAGGAGAATTCACTGCTGGACACAGCGCTATCAAGCTCTTCTTTAACCAATGCAATTGATGAGGAGCAAAAAATTTGTAGAGAGTAGAAGTCATCGCAATACAATTATATTCTTTTAATTAATATAGTCTAATCTCATCTGCCTCCGGTATCAAATGACAACGCTTTTGTCAGCTAGCAACGACAATTGGTTCAGCACCAATTAATTCAACACTAATTAATTCAGCACACTACAAGAGGCTAACAATCACAACTGTTCTTACCGTTACCACCATCTCGATATCACGATGCCATATCATATTTGCCTAGCACTACTTTTGTCTAACACTACTAGGGAAAAATCCCACCATGTTGTTCGCTAGATAATCGTAGCCTTAAAAACCGAAAAAGTTTTGCATCTTAGTATTCATTATTATTTCTTTTCTACTAGCAATCCGTATACTACTTATTACTACTCCTGAGAGTACTAAAAACAACCATAAAGGGCTTACTCAACGCATTAACGGGATGGACGAGATGTACACTAAAAGCTTACCTTGGTCGCGGGTTTGTTTAATATTATGTTTAACCACTAACATAAATGCTATGCCCAATACCAGCCATCTTGATGAGATTATCGTTAATGCTAAAGCAGGAGCAACAGCAATAAACAAAACACCGATGGCCATAAGCGTTTTTAGTGAATCGGATCTGGAACAAATGAATGTACGCACTATTGCTGATTTGGAAAACCGTGTTCCCAGTTTATCAGTTTCACAAAACATTGGTTTCGGTCGCATCTATCTACGCGGTGTCGGTAGTAACAATGATTTTATCGGTTCAGACCCTAGTATTACTATACACATGGACGGTGTCTATATGGCGAGGCCCCAAGCTATTTTTAACGAGCTCATTGATATCGAACAGGTAGAAATCCTGCGAGGGCCACAGGGCACACTTTACGGTAGAAATTCAATAGGGGGCACCATTGCTGTTAAGAGTCGACTACCAGACGATATATTGCAAGCAAGAGTCAGTGCCCAAATAGGTAGCTTTGACGAGCAGCAAGTCGTTGCTTCTGTCTCTGGACCACTGATAAACAATCTATTCGCTAGTCTTGGTATTTTAAAAAGTCAAAATGACGGCTATTTCGATAATGAGAATAACCTGGGTGAAGCCGACTTGGCAAATAACGATATCGAGGCCTTGAGAGGTACGTCGCGTCTTCTATTCAATGAGAGTAGTGAACTGATCCTGCGCGCAGACTACAGCAAAAAAGACGACAATGGCCCTGTCTATAAACCTACATATCGCAGTGTATTGGGTGAATCAATTCTTGGCCCAACGATTGTCAGCGATCCATGGACCATTAATACACCCTACCGGGAACCATTTTATAAACGCCGTATTGATGGCATCTCAGCTACCTACCTTAACGCTATAACTGATAGTATTCAATTCAGCTCAATCACTGCCTACCGAGCGTTTGACACCAAGCTATCACTAGATACAGATTTCACAGATCTAGACGCCTTAATTACTAACATCGCTGAGAAACAAGACCAACGTAGTCAAGAATTTCAACTAAATGGCAATACAGACACATTTAAATGGGTTACAGGTGTATATTTCCTCCGAGAGAAAAGTAAATCTGCCACCAGCATAGAGCTGCAAGCAGACCACACCTCGCCCGCAGCACCGGCTACGTCTACTATTGACAATACACTAACCACGACAGCCTACGCCGTTTTCGGGGAATTAAACTATCAAATTACAGATAAACTAGGTGCAACCTTAGGTCTACGTTATAGCGATGAAGAGAAAGACTTTAGCGGTCTTGGCCAACTCATTCCAGAAAGTTCGACAGTCGCTATCACACGATTCACCAGAGATAAAGAAAGCGATAGTTGGAATTCAATAACGCCCAAATTCGGTTTAAACTACCAGATTAACCAACGGCAACTGATATATGGTAGCCTATCTAAAGGTTTTAAAAGCGGTGGCTACAACTTTTCAACCGACGATGCTTCTTTTGACCAAGAAATATTGACGGCATTGGAATTTGGTTTTAAGTCTATTTGGCTTGAGAATAAATTAAGTACAAATCTAGCACTATTTAGCTATGATTATGATGATCTTCAGGTACAGAGCTTTGTGGTTGCTTCCGAATCCCCAACTAGCGCTCCTCAAGTCTTAATTAATAACGCCGCTGAAGCGTCGGTAAACGGCATTGAATTAGAATTGAGCCTAAAGCCCACCGAAAGCTGGCTAATTGCTTCTTCTCTGGCTTACCTCGACGCCGAGTATGATAAATATGATGCTTCACGCTCAACGATAACGCCAGTTAAGCAAGACCTTGCTGGCAATAAGCTTAACTCTACTCCTGAGTTAGCATTGAATATCAGTGCCAATTATAATCATTTCTTAATTAATGGCGCGACAATAGGGTTCAGACTTGAATACTATAATCAGTCAGAGATGTTTTTTACCGCTTTCAATGATAAAACCAATAGTCAAGATAGTTTTAATCTCATTCACGCCAGTGTCAGATATACTTCAAGTAATGAAAAGTGGTTGTGGGAAATATTTGGCAAAAACCTTGGTGATGAAGCCTATGCTACTGCGTCACAAGACTTTTCACCAACAGGTGTCAATCTACTCACCATGCCACCTCGCACCTTCAGCGGCCGAGTCAGTTACACATTTTAATAGGCTATTAGTGAACTTCTTCAACTCTAGCCCAAGCGAGTAGGTATTCACAGGTTCCTTAGTTTTTATCGGTTGCCGTCGAGAAGGAAAAATAGAAAGTAGTGCCTTCACCCGGCGTGCTTTCGGCAGTAATTTGGCCGCCATGACATTCAATAATACGTGCAGCTGTTGCCAAGCCAATACCGGTACCTTCAAATTCATTATTTGCATGTAGCCGAGTAAATGGCTGGAACAACATTTCGGCATTCTCTTGTTCAAAGCCAATGCCATTATCGCTAATAAAATACTGCCCGTTTGGTGCAACACCAAATTGAATATGGGTCTCTTGCTGCTGATGGCTGTATTTCCAAGCATTGCTAAGCAAGTTATCAATCACACGGACAATCAAACCAAAATCACCGTAAGTCATGACATCTGGAGCTACTTCGAACTTAATCTTACGATCAGGTTCCGACTGAATTAGCATGGCTAATTGGTCATCCACTAACTTCGATAGATTTAACTTTTCTCTATCAATTGGCTTTTGAGTCATCTTAGCAAACTTAAGCAACGTATCGATCAGCTCTCGCATTTTAATACAAGACTTTCGAATTCTAGTTAGGTAGTCACGACCTTCACTGCCCAGTTGATGCGAATAGTCTTCTAATAACACCTCGCTAAAACCATCGATCGCTCGAATAGGAGCACGCAAATCATGAGAGACTGTATAGCTAAAACTTTGCAGCCCTCTATTTGCTGCGGTAAGCTCCGCAGTGCGTTCATTAACGCGTTGTTCTAAATTCTCATAAAGCTTTGCATTTTCTAAAGAGATAGCCGCCTGAGCAGTGAGAATTTTCAAAACCTCAATACGATCGGGTGTAAATGCCTCGCTACTGTATTTATTTTCCAAATACAGTACGCCGGCAACCTGATCTTTCTTCAATATTGGTGTCGCTAAGACAGAACGCGGTTTTCTCATCGTGACATAAGTATCATTAGCAAATCGGTCATCTTCCATTAGATCATTAACAACAACGTCACTGCCGGAACGGATAACATAGTGAATAACTGCCAACGGCAAAATACCCTGGTTCTTGGTATCAGTTTCATTTAAGAACTTCAGCTCCAAATCATCGCCAACCAATTCAACACAAATAGCGTCCTGTATACAATCTCCTTCAAGTAGCACCATATGGCCGGCACTTGCGCCGGCGTTCTCTATGATCAGAGACATCATGCGTTGTAATAGGTTCTGTGTATCTATTTCACTAGAAATCATTCTAGCCGCACTGACCACCGCCAACATATCAATATCATCGGCAACCGCGTGATCAGCCTTGAATTCAGTGTGCTTGGTATGTTCACCAATAGTTTTGTTACCTGGCCGCGCTACTATCATATGACGTAAAATATCTGCAAACTCCCGCTCGAGGTGCTTCACCCTTATATCACACCCCCAACGCTTGTACAGATAATAGGCCTCATCAATAAAAGGTCTTGCATGATGAGAATTATTCTGGGCCAACCAAAAGCGCCCTAACCTTTCATTTGCCAACGCTTGATACTGAACAAATCCAAATTGCCGTGCAGCCTGAACCGCTGCCGTATAATTGGAGACTGCGCCGAGCAGATCGCCTTCAAGCCAGGCTAGCTCTGCTTCAATCAAATAGTGCTTGTGAGCAAACATGTTTGGGTTTACTTGGTTGAGCGCATCGATATGCTCCTTAAACGGCCCAATTTTTTCCCGGATGGTGGCAGCACTTGTGTTATCAGCATCTCGACCAGCATCAGTCATACCAGCCTGGTTGGCCGCAAACAGATTAAGCAATGCTAGTAAAAAATGATTATCAACTTGAACTAAAACAATAGGCGTGAGCTGTTGATCTTTAACGGCTTCGGTACCTATTTCAAGTGCGGTGGAAACATCTGCAGCCCAAAACGCGAGCTGTAGTGCTAGATGTCTAATAGTAATTTTAAACGAACCGGCAGCTTCATTTTCTGATACATATTGGCAAAACATATCAACATTTACCTGTTGGTCAAATGCTCGGTCTTGCATTTTTTCTATCAGGTATTGGTATAACACGCCAGTGGCACAATGCAGATTATAATGTACTGAAATCTCTTGTGCTCTTATTGATGATTGTTTTACATCATTTAGCGCTACCCCGCGAGAAAACTGGTAGACAACACTATTTGAATAACCAGCATAGGCCCAATAGTAATTTCCTAGTCTAACGCCATCGACATAGCCCCGGTGTAATAGCTTCTCTGAATTGGCCAAGTGTTCATAGAGAAAGTGGGTAGAAATAGCACTGAATACCAAAGCTTCCGGATAGCTAGGATTATCAGGAAATCGGTCAGCGATAATGAGCGCTAGCTTGCCGAACTGCTGCGCACGGCTATAGTCATTAGAATTTTCTAACATAGCGCCATACAACGAGAAAAAATGCCCGGTATTGGCATCATACCCACTTTCAAGCCCGGTACGAACGCCCTTTAATATACACAAACGCCGTAATTGCAGTTTCCCGCTAAAAATGCAGCAATTAAATATCGCTCGTAAAAACTTCAATACTAAACTAGTGGCGTCATCGGCTAATAAGTTAACCGATGCGAGCTGTTCGAATGTAAGACCTTCGAGAATTTCATTAATTCGAGTCTCTTCTTTATTGTTAGCCCGCGCCAGTTCTTGTTCGTCACTAGGTATATTAACAGACAAATAAGATAACCCTTCACCGCCAAATTCTAGCGCCCTGTCAAAA
>JANQMK010000241.1 GCA_028280085.1 Pseudomonadales bacterium | reverse complement strand
CTTTTTTACTGGTACTAGGGATTGTGGTGGACGATGCCATTATCGTCGGCGAAAATGTTTTTGCCCAGACGGATAAAGGCATATACGGCGAGAAAGCCGCGATTATAGGGGCGCAGCAGGTTGCTAAACCTGTTATTTTTGCTGTCATAACTACCATGCTCTTCTTTATTCCGCTACTGACAGTACCCGGGACAGAAGGTAAACTCATTCGCGATGTGCCGGTTGTGGTCATAGCGACGCTCATCTTTTCTCTGATTGAATGTTTGCTGATACTGCCAGCTCATCTGTCTAACTTGCAGCGTTCTAATAAGCAAGCTGTTCGCTTTATTGAACGGGGGCAGCGTAAATTCTCTGGACTGATGAATCGGGTAATTGAACACTATTACCGACCTTTTCTTGGGCATGCTTTAAAACGCCGGTATACCACTGTCATTATCTTTTTCGGGATTTTTTATCTGGCGATTGCGGTTGTGAAAGGTGGCTGGGTTGATGTGACATTAATATCGGAGATTGATGCAGATGCGACAGCAGTTCAGGTAGAGTTTGTTAAAGGCACACCTATTGAAGTCACGCGGTCCCATATTGTTCGTATTGAACAGGCTACCATGGCGCTACGTGATGAATTACGTGAAGAGTATGGTGTGGATCAGATTGAAAGTGTTGGCGTATCCATGGGATTAGGCGGCGATCATAAAGGATTTATTATTATTGAGCTGCCATCGTCTGCTGAGGGAAGAGAGATTTCCGCTAGAGAGATTGCCAATCGTCTGAGAACTAAGGTGGGCCCTATACCTGAAGCAACGAAGTTGCAATATAAGGCTTCGCTCAACCCTCGTACGCCGGATATTGATATCGTATTTTCGGGGCGAGATGATAAGATGTTGGAAAAGGTTACCGGAGATTTTAGGCAGCAATTGGCGCAGTATCCGGGTTTGTATCATATTCGGGATTCGTTGCAAGGTGGCAAGAAAGAAGTTTTTTTAAAGCTTAAGCCAGCAGCTAGAGACTTGGGATTGACACTTAACGATGTAGCAACTCAGGTCGGACAAGCTTTTCATGGCGTTCATGTCCAAAGTTTGCAACGTGGCCAAGATGAGGTCAAGGTTTACATACGTTACCCGGCGAAAGAGCGCGATTCGCTGTGGCATCTTGAGAATATGAATATCCGTTTGCTAGATGGCTCTAATGTGGTCCTGATGGCGGTAGCGGACGTAAGTTATGAGCGAGGTCCTGATGTTATTCGCCGCCTGGATGGTAAACGTATTCAAAAAGTAAGTGCTTATGCCGATGATGAGTTAGTCACATCCGGTAAAGTTATGGCTGATTTAAGGAAAAAATTCTTCCATAACTTTAATGAAAAGTATCCCGGTGTTAACTGGAGTATTTCTGGTTCGCAACGGAGTCAAAGTCAGATTATAAACTCATTATTGCGTTGGTATGTGCTTGCGTTGCTAGCGATGTTTGCGTTGATGGCGGTTTTATTTCGGTCTTATACGCAGCCTATTATTGTGATGTCTGCGATTCCTTTTGGTGTTGTTGGTGCCATGATCGGCCACTTACTGCTTGGTATGGAACTAACTATTTGGTCACTAGCGGGTATGATTGCTGTCAGCGGGGTGGTAGTGAATGATAATTTGGTGCTTATTGACTTTATTAATAAAGGCCGAGCTCGGGGTGAGCCTCTACTGCAAGCAATAAAAGAAGCGGGTGCGGCGCGTTTTCGGCCTATTTGGTTGACTTCGCTGACAACCTTCATTGGTTTAGTACCATTGATGATGGAGACTAGTGTTCAAGCACAGTTTTTGGTGCCAATGGCGGTATCACTTGCCTTTGGCGAACTTTATGCAACACTCGTTAGTTTAGTGATGGTGCCTGCGCTTTACTATATCTTAGATGATGCTCAAGGCTTTGTGCGGCGAATAATCTATCGATTAAAGCATCGTAAGGAACAGGTGGCGGAAGAAGATTTGGATCTAGATGATGCCTATAATCATGGTTATCAGGCCGGGCGTGCGGGTAAGCCTAAGGGGTTATTACCCTATCGTTCTGAGGTATTGGCTGCGAGTTGGGAAGCGGGCTGGGATGATGGCACGCTGGATAGACTTGGTGACAGTATTGAGTGACCGAGACGAGGTTGAACAAGCTAAGTTGAAAGACCGTAAATTGAAAGATCGAGGTAATCAGCACTGGTTTGTTTACATGATACTAACCAGCGACAACAGCTACTATACAGGCATTACCACCGATATTGCGCGGCGTTGGCACGAGCATTTAGGCGTAGCATTATACAATCAGACTAAAGGCGCAAAATTCTTCCGTAGCCGAAATCCCAAAAGGTTAGTCTATTTAGAAGGCGGACATAATCGCAGTACAGCGGGTAAGCGCGAAGCGGCAATAAAAAGCAAACCACACACCAGTAAAAAAATGCTAGTTCAATCTACGGAAAATGAGATTGATAAATTCTTTACCGAATTAATAGATAGTCTAGTGCCTTGTTAGTAGTAGGAGGTCTGCGTAAGCTAATGAGGAGTTTTAATGTATTGGGTAAGTCTGCTGTGATGGGGCGCTAGCAATGATAGAGCCCTCGTAATGCTACTATAGCTGTAGACAATTTAACTTGTGACAATGGCCTTTGTTACTACTATGCGTTACTGTCTACTAAGTGTTATTACTTACTAGGTGTCGCTACCAAGGCCATTGCCGTCAACTTGTTTTACAATAACACGAATAGTTTACATATAGCAGTCTACTACACCAGTAACAACATCGAGGTCGATATTACACGTGCCTTCACCACCTTCGCGGACATCGCCATCGACACTGCTCATCGCGTCAATAACAATATCACCAGCATCTGATTCACCCACGTCGCCAGTAACAAAACCGCTTTGAATAGTTATCGAACCGTCTTCTACTTCTGTGATACGGTTTTCAACTATGCTGTCAGTAACATATATGCTTCCTGTACCTGATTCATCAATGACACCTTTAACGAGGCTGCTATTCATCACCTTAACGTCACCAGGGCCAGATTCAAAAATATTATTTACTGTGCCACCATCAACAATGACATCACCATAACTGGTTTTATGAATATTGCCGTCTACTGTACCAACGACTGTAACGGTTGCACCTTCTGATGCTTGTACCCGCCCGGTAATTGTCACCCCGGCACCTATTCGGCAAACGCCTTCCCCAGTCAATACAACATTATCATTAATGTCGTCCCTAATAGACTCAGGACAATTGATACTTACAGGTGGATTATCTGGCATTGCACATGAGGTCACTAGCGTTGCTAAAGCAACCATAGAGCCCATTCCTTGTAATTTTTTCATTTCTACTTTCTCCTAATGGTTTACTATGAATATTATTTTTGCTTTTGGCAGTATGGTAGCGCGGCTGATATTACAACGTTAGTTAAAGATGCTTCGGCGCTAGAGTTGAGTGGGGTAATCCATCTAAACCATACGCAATCACTAACTTACTTAATAGCACTTACTTAATAGTACTCACTTAATAGTATCTACTTAAATGTAGTCTGCACTGCCGGTGCGGATTTTATATGATCTTCAAAAAGATGTGCAAATTTACTTGAACGTTTCAAGGGTAGAATTCGGTTAATGGCTGTCGCGGTAGGCTAGCGATTAAATAACTTGATTGAAAAGCCTCTTAAAGTCGGTCAGATTATTAACTAAGGCCGGTGTGTTAACTATTGTTATCATTAAAGAAGCTTATTAGTTTAACCAGTTTACAGCATGGCGTTGCATAATAAGTGGGGCTGCCGACATCTTTGTTTTAAACATTGCGGTGCTGGTCTGAATACTGATGCGGAGCAAGATGTGATTATTATGATATGCATATCATGCTGAAAGGCTTTAGTCTATGAAATGTATGCTTGCGCGTGAATGTAATAATTACATTGTAGATTTTTCAAATTTTAGTTCAATAGTATTTTTGTCCGGGTCGTTGATGTAGATAGATCTACCAAAGCCTTCTGCGCCATAGCGGTTCTCAAATGGGGAATAGTTTACGTGGTGGTGGTGTAGATAGTTAATTAGATTCTGCTCATCGACACTTTCTATTCTTAAGCAAAAGTGATCCATATTATTGCCTTGGGTCGTTGGCGGTTCGCCACCTTTTTTACCTAATGGGCTGTCGGCGGCGACAATATCAATGAGTGTATTGCCTGCTCGCAGCTGGAACAGTCCCAAATCCTCTAATACGCGTTCAAGCTGGCAATGTAGGATGTCTTCATAAAATCGAACCATTGTCTCTGTATGGGCCGTACGCAACACAATATGGTCGATACTGGAAATCTTTATCATGTTAACTGTATGCTTGAGTCGGAATCGGTAGAGCAGTTTACCATAGCTGACATCATTACGCGGTTTCTGCCTTAACTGGCCACCCTGACTAAGCAGCTTTTATGCTATGGCATTTCTAACTCTACTATTAGTGGTTGATCTATATATGGACAAAAATAGTGGGCAATGAGATCGCGATATTTAAGTGATGCCTTCGTTATATTCATCCGTTAGAATCTGCGTTCCATTGATGGAATTTCTGAATGTTTAATAATCAATCTCTTTGTAACATGAGGCGGCTATCGATGTCCATGTAGCCATATCTGGCGATAACCTCGTATTAACTAACCTGGTGATAGGATAAATCCATGAATACAGAACACATGTCAGCATTAAGGGAATTTTCTTTTCAAGTTATTGAATTTAGCGCATTGCTGTTTGTCTTTTTTTTAGGCGTTGGTGTTCTTGTTTTTATTTATTTATATCTGTCAGATATCACTCAAACTAAACAAGCTATCCGAAAAAACTACCCCGTTGTTGGTCGATTTCGTTACTTTTTCGAACATATGGGTGAGTTTTTTCGCCAGTATTTTTTTGCGCTTGATCGAGAGGAGCTACCATTTAACCGAGCTCAGCGCTCTTGGGTTTATCGAGCGGCGAAAAATGTCGATACCACTGTCGCATTCGGTTCCACGCGTCCGTTGAATCAATCAGGAGACGTGATTTTTCTCAATTGTCCGTTTCCAACATTGAGTGAAGAAGCTACGGCTCCTAGTACGGTGACATTAGGAGATGGCTATTGTGATAAGCCTTACGCTGCCGATTCGTTAATAAATATATCGGGTATGAGTTTTGGTGCTCTGTCTATACCAGCGGTTAGGGCGCTATCTAATGGTGCGAAAAAAGCTGGTATTTGGATGAATACAGGGGAGGGCGGCTTGTCACCCTATCACCTTGAAGGGGGGTGCGATATTGTTTTTCAGATTGGCACAGCGAAATATGGTGTGCGGGATGAGGATGGCCAATTATCTGATGAGAAATTGAGAGAAGTTGCTGCCCATGAGCAAGTTAAGATGTTTGAAATCAAAATGAGTCAAGGGGCTAAGCCAGGTAAAGGTGGCATCTTGCCAGGAGAAAAAGTGACGCCGTTGATAGCTAAAATTCGCGGCATTCCAGAGGGTAAAGATTCTATTAGCCCCAATGGGCACAAAGAAATTCGTCGCATAGATGATCTGCTAGACATGATTGTTCATATTCGAGAAGTTACAGGCAAGCCAGTTGGCTTTAAAATGGTACTCGGTCAAAGTAGTTGGCTAGATGAACTGTTTAGCCTCGTACAGCAGCGCGGACTGGCTGCCGCACCAGACTTTATTACGTTGGATAGCGCAGATGGAGGCACCGGCGCTGCACCGCAAAGCCTGATCGATTTTATGGGGCTGCCATTAAAGCGGAGCTTGCCACTGCTAGTAGATAAACTAAATGAATATCAGTTGAAAGACCGTATTAAAGTTATTGCTTCGGGCAAATTGATCAACCCGTCAGATGTTGCTTGGGCATTATGTGTAGGAGCTGATTTTGTTACGTCTGCGCGTGGTTTTATGTTTTCCTTGGGTTGTATTCAAGCGCTTCAGTGTAACAAAAATACTTGTCCGACAGGCATCACTACCCATAAAGCTGAACTGCAAAAGGGATTAGACCCGACAGAGAAAGCGGAACGTGTGCGTTCGTATGCGGATAAGATAGCTTATGAAGTCGGTGTAATTGCACATTCTTGTGGCGTAAAAGAACCACGCAAGTTGACTCGTAAACATGCCCAAATTATTGATGAGCAAGGTGTGCCGCAGCCAATAGATGAGCCTGCCTATGCCAGTTAGTTAATTTAAGTTGAACCTCCTGACTATCGACTAACTGTAAGCATATTGAGAGGTTATTATGGATATATCTATTGTGACAGGCCAAATATTGGGTGTTGTTGCCGCTGCGATTTTTGGTTTGGCGCTCAATCGTATTCTTCGTATCGAGTACACGATTACTTGTCTATTGGCAGGTGTGGTTGCGGGTATTCTTATTCCTATCTTTGGTCTAGACAGTGGTATTAGAGCGCATAGTCTACAGGACTTGGTGTTTTTTATTATTTTACCGATATTGATTTTTGAAGCAGCTTGGCATATCAAACCGACGGTATTAAAACGCTGGATTATTCCCGTCTTACTATTGGCCACGATCGGTGTGTTGCTAAGTTGCGTGATTGCGGGGGCGGCAGTTTACTTCAGTATTAATCATGTGGGCTTTCCATGGATCGCGGCGCTATTGACAGGCGCTATTTTAGCAGCCACCGATCCCATTGCGATAATTAATCAACTTAAAGTTTTAAAGGCACCGGAAGATCTCGCCACGCTTATTGAAGGGGAAAGCCTTTTTAATGATGCGACAGCTATTGTACTGTTTGGCGTGTTGCTAGCTGTGGCTA
>JANQMK010000374.1 GCA_028280085.1 Pseudomonadales bacterium | reverse complement strand
TCGACACACCAAAAACAACCCCCAGCAAATGTGGCAATACGCTCATTCTCCCCATAGCAATTGAGATTTACTGTCCAGAAGAGAAAAAACATAGCGGTGAGGTGTCGCATGATGGGGTTTAGTGGTGTCATTAAGTTAATGTAAATGTAGTAAAAAAACAGAGCTTCTCTTTTTATTTTAGTCAATATTGATGTTGCGAGAACTCAGGCTTTAATGCATTGGGCATTAAGCTATTAGTATCTATATAGTGCTTTGTAATAAAGCTGTCGTAATCTCCGGGGCATCAGGGGGTCATAGATAGTTACGGTATCCACGCGGTTGACTGGTAGCATTATCTCCGTATGATGGTGGGGCTTAAAGCGGTTGTTGATGTCCAAGGTACGGCGAGGAAACATAGGCTGCCTAGTTTTTGTTTAATTACTACCTCCCTTCAACGGTTGTGGCATCGTTGTGTAAAAACATTACATTGACAAATTAATAAATAGCCATAAGTGAATAAATAGGATGCAGATAAAACGATTAGGTCATTCTCAACTTCAGGTTAGCGACGTTTGCTTGGGTACGATGATGATGGGGTCGCAGACACCGACTGAACTGTCGAAATTGTTACTGTCAGAAGCGTTTGAATTAGGCATTAATTTTCTTGATACGGCTGAGCTTTATTCCGTTCCTCCCAGGCCGAAAACCCAGGGTAATTCGGAACGAGTCATTGGCGAATGGCTGCAAGAAACCGGCAAGCGTGACCAGATTATAATAGCGACCAAAGTTGTAGGCCGCTGCGAAATGAATTGGATTCGCGGCTATCCAGCAGAGAGCAAAACGCAATTGTGCCTTGATGAAGCTAATATTACCCATGCCGTTGAAAATAGCTTAAAGCGCTTGCAGACGGACTATATCGATTTATATCAAATTCACTGGCCGGATAGGCGATTACCGATCTTTGGCGGTAATGTGGCTGAGTCGCCGCTAGATAGTCTTGATTTTATTCCTATTAAAGAGACGCTAACGGTGTTAAGCAAGCTGGTAGAACAAGGTAAGGTTCGTTATGTAGGTATTTCAAATGAAAACCTTAACGGTACTCGGGAATATATTCGTCTCGCTGAAGAAGCAGGTTTACCAGCAATTACCAGTATCCAAAATGCGTATAGCCTAGTAAACCGCGAATTTGAGGGTGAGTTGGAAGAGTTTTGTATGGCGAACAAAGTGAGTTTGTTACCATACTCTATTCTTGCTATGGGTTATTTAACAGGTAAGTATCTCAACGGAGAAAACCCAGCGGATAGCCGTAAGGCGCTATTCGGTAATGTTGGGAGATATGCTGCTTTAGATGATGACCAGATTGTTAATCAGTATTTGGCTATTGCAGAAAAATTTGATTTGACGCTTAACCAGCTTGCTCATGCCTTTGTTTACCAGCAACCCTTTATAGATTCCACCATTATTGGCGCTACGTCGGTGGAACAGCTGGTAGCAAATGTTGGTGCGCTGGATGTTAAGCTAACTGCCGATATTAATCAGTTAATTGACGAGGTTCATCGGCAGCAGCCTGATCCGTGTAAATGAACGCCTTCTTAAGAGGAGGCAAATACAATAATCGGTATGATTAATGTTTTAAAGGCTCGCTAGTGGCTTTCTAAACTTCACATTAATGACAAATCGATTTTTTCATTTTTCCATGGTGTTAAAAAGTGGCTTAGCCTTTTTTCTTCTTTTTAGTCCCCTTTTGATCGACTTCTTGCGTAACATTTAACGGCGTGACGTTGGCGGTTGTATCCGGGTTGTCGTTTGTGATTTCTGCTTTGGCTGATTTTCCAGAAGAGGGCTGCTTGCTGTTGGTGTCGAGGTCTGGTTTGCTTGACGTCGATTCATTAGTTTTATCAGCAATCGGTTGTTTTGTATTTTGTGATTCATGGTTTGCCTCCTCCTCTTGTTTATCGGCTACACTGGTATCCGCCGATGTGTGTTCCGCCGCAATTTGATTTTGTGCGGACTCGATAATTTTGCCCGCCTTTTTCTTTTTAATATCTAACATTTCTGCGAGCTTTTTCTTTTTTACACCCGCTAGTTCTTCTACAGTTGAAATGGATTTCTTGTGTAGTTTTTTGATTGATTTCTTCTTCAGTTTTTTGATTTTCTTTAGTTCGCTGTCCGTAATATCACTGTTCATAGTTTCATCCTTGTGCAAATTTTTATCGTTAACCGATATGACAAACACGTAATTTAACACTGCCCAATAATCAACTTCTGCTTTTAAATCTTGCATAACGATTGGATTTTTTTTACACCACTTTTTGGGTAGGTTAATTTGAAAGTAGTTTTCCTTAGCCTCAATGGAGAGATTTGGCAAAGAAACTTCAGTTCTGCGCCGCTGCAATAAGCAGGCGATACGAAACAGCAGTAGTAAATTCCAATCGGGTTTAAAACCATAACTTGTTTCAAGTGTTTTAAGTTTGCGGCGGTGATTTAAGACTAAGAAGCTAATCCAACGTTGCTCAAGGCGATTAAAGCCAGGTAGATCCGCATTATCAATAATATAAGCGCCGTGCTTTTGATAACCGCTATGAGCAATAGACAGACCTAATTCGTGTAAACCCGCCGCCCAATGGATAAGATTTTTTAATGGGCTGCCTGAAAAAGATAGTGGACTGTCGAAGTTATCAATCAATCGGTAGCAAAGCATTTCAACCCGTTTTGCCTGAAAGCGATCGATATTATATTGTAGGATAAGATGATTGAAGGTTTCTTCACGCTTATCAATATGATCTTTGCGGCCTACTAATTCATAGATGATGCCTTCCTTGAGGGTATAGTTAGAGACATGAAGTTCATCGATACCTAACTCAATAAAAATGCCTTCAAGAATGGCTAGTCCTCCTGGTAATACGGGGCGCCGAGCAAGGCTAAGTTTGGGTAGGTTAAGTTGGTTAGTATTACCGCAGTTAACCACTTGTTTGGCAAGTTGGTGCAGATCGTCACGTTGAATAATGCCGTAGGCTAGGCGGTCGCTATTAATAATTTTTTCTATTGTTCGAATGGTACCTGAAGCACCGACCACGTGATGCCAATGGCGAGAACTGAATTCTTGCGAGATGTCTTGAATTTCCTGGCGAGCAGCAAGCACGGCTTCATCATAGGCTTTTTGTGTGATGTTGCCATGAGGGAAAAAGCGATGGCTGAACCCGACACA
>JANQMK010000369.1 GCA_028280085.1 Pseudomonadales bacterium | reverse complement strand
CAATTTCGCGAAGCCTACGAACAGCGCGGCCAGCCCTACTTGCGCTATATTATCAATTTAAAGGACTGTCATCATATGGATAGTTGCGGTCTCGGCATGTTATTGTTATTAAAAGAATATTCCGAGCTAGATCGCGATGATATCCGTTTAATTAACTGTCGGCCTCAAGTCAAAAACGTTCTGAGTATATCAAAATTCAACCAGCTTTTTGTCGTTGAATAGTAGTACATCTATTGCTAACAAGCTAATTTTGTACGCTTTATAAATACAATTAACTGCCAAATTGATGCTAGTGGTATTTTAAGCCGCCTGCGACTTACTATTGCGCTGAGCTTTGACCAAACATCGCAATGGCAGCTTTCACAAAATTGTAGATTTTAAGTCCTAGTGTGAAAAAAATAAGCTAGATGTGTTGTCACTTAATCAATACAATAGCGGGCTGTTGTTCACTGGCTCTGGCTTAGCCCCAAAATCTATCTTGACCTGCCAGCTGGGTCGATAGTGGGATTTTCAGGAGCGTGTAATACAGGGAGACCGGGATGACCGATCGTACCGCGCGTATCGTGCGAGACACATTAGAAACACAAATTAGTGTCGAAATTAATTTAGATGGTTCAGGCAATGCTAGTTTTGATACGGGAGTGCCGTTTCTCGAGCATATGATTGACCAAATTGCTCGTCATGGGTTGATTGATTTGAACGTAAAGGCAACCGGAGATAATGCTATTGATGACCATCATACTGTGGAAGACATTGGCATCACTATTGGTCAAGCTGTCGCTGAAGCTATTGGTGATAAGAAAGGCATTGCTCGTTACGGTTATGCCTATGTACCTTTAGATGAGGCTCTGTCGCGCGTTGTGCTGGATTTATCGGGGCGTCCTGGGTTGGAATACCATGTACCTTTTACTAGGGCGCGCGTTGGTCAATTTGATGTTGATCTATGTCGTGAATTTTTTCAAGGTTTTGTCAATCATGCCGGCGTTACCTTGCATATCGACAATTTGCGTGGCGTTAACAGCCATCATCAAGCTGAAACGGTATTTAAAGCATTTGGCCGCGCCTTACGTATGGCAGTTACCTTTGATGCTCGTATGTCTGGTGTTTTGCCCTCAACGAAAGGTGCACTGTAGTTAAACGACCACAGTGACACTGTCGTGGTGATTAAACCAGGGCTCCCCTCCGATTAACCGTTTTTTGGCTAAGGCAATCAGTGATATTCTTCTGCTAGCTGGGTTGTCATACCTACCACTGGCTGAAGGCGGTGCACGTGGCTTTACTTTCGTTTTTTTATTGGAGGAAGGTTTGTTAGCTAGCTGCGAAAAGGTTAAAGCCCCGTACAAGTAAATGCAGGTAGATGTAATTAGCGTAGAGAGAGTTAGATGAGCCAAACTATTGTGGTGATCGATTATGGTATGGGCAACCTTCATTCTGTATCTAAAGCGTTGGAAAAAGTAGCGCCCGGTGCAAAGGTTGTAATAACTGGTGATGAGCAGCAAATATTGGCGGCTGACAGAATTGTTTTTCCTGGTGTTGGTGCGATCCGAGACTGTATGGCTGAAATTCTTCGATTAAATATCGGTGAGGTTGTGAAGAGCGCGATTGTTTGTAAACCGGTGTTAGCGATTTGTGTCGGCATGCAAGCGTTGATGGATTCGAGTGAAGAGAATGGTGGTGTTGCTTGCTTACAGGTGTTTACTGGAAACGTTGTATCTTTTGGTGAAACGTTAACGGGAGCGCAAGGCGAACGGCTGAAGGTGCCCCATATGGGCTGGAATGGCGTCAAGCAGACAGTTAGCCATCCATTGTGGCATAACATTGAAGATAATACACGATTCTATTTTGTCCACAGTTACCACGTTGTAACGGAGCAAACCAACCAAATAGCGGCATTAACAGAATATGGCAAGGAATTTGTTTCTGCGTTGCATCAAAAAAATCTGTTTGCCGTACAATTTCATCCAGAAAAGAGCCATACGGCTGGCTTGCAGCTACTAAAGAATTTTACTGAATGGGATGGTAAACCATGACTTTGATAAATATGATCTCAGCAGTTGGGGAATGTGTCCTTGCCAACGCAGTATTTGAAAATGTAGTACTTGAAAACCTAGTACTTGAAAACGTAGTACTGTGTCGAGGTGAGTTATGCTGATTATACCTGCTATTGACCTTAAAGATGGTAAATGTGTTCGTTTACGACAAGGCCGCATGGAAGACTCCACCGTGTTTTCGGACGACCCTGTTGCCATGGCGCAGCGTTGGGTTGACGCGGGTAGTCGGCGTTTGCATTTGGTCGATCTAAATGGTGCTTTTGCTGGAGAGCCGGTGAATGCGGCGGCGGTCAAAGCCATCAGTAAGCGGTTTCCTGATTTACCCATACAAATAGGGGGAGGCATTCGAACTGCAGATAGCATTGAGTCTTATTTGTCGGCGGGGGTAGACTATGTGATTCTTGGTACCAAGGCCGTTAAGGAGCCTAAATTTGTTACAGATATGTGCCGGCAGTTTAAGGGCCATATCATTGTTGGTTTGGATGCGAAGCAAGGGATGGTTGCCACGGATGGGTGGGCAGAAGTATCCGATGTGCGAGCCACGGACTTAGCTAGACAGTATACCGCTGATGGCGTTACTGCTATTGTTTACACTGATATCGACCGTGATGGCATGATGCAGGGAGTCAATGTTGAGCAGACGGTTGCTTTGGCGCAGTCCTGCGGCATTCCGGTGATTGCCTCTGGAGGTATTACAACTATTGACGATGTCAAAGCACTTAAAATTGAATCTAGCAAGGGTATATTAGGGGCGATTACGGGTCGAGCTATTTACGAGGGGACGCTTGATTTGCGTGAGGCTCAAGCTTGGTGCGATGAGGATACTTAATACTGATACTGACAACAGCGAAAAATCATTATGGGTTTAGCGAAACGAATTATTCCGTGTCTTGATGTTGACAATGGTCGAGTGGTTAAAGGGGTCAAGTTTGAAGATATTCGCGATGCTGGCGATCCGGTAGAGGTCGCGAAGCGTTATAACGATCAAGGTGCTGATGAAATTACTTTTTTGGATATCACTGCCAGTCATCAGCAGCGCGATACGACGGTGCACACAGTAGAACGTATGGCCGCCGAAGTTTTTATTCCGCTGACCGTTGGTGGTGGCATTAGGAGTTGTGATGATATCCGTCGCCTACTGAATGCCGGAGCTGACAAGGTAAGTATCAATACCGCCGCAGTGTTTAATCCGGAATTAGTGGCTGAAGCGGCGCAGCGGTTTGGCTCCCAATGTATTGTGGTTGCAATTGATGCCAAAAAAGTCAGTCAAGTTGGCGAGGAAGAGCGGTGGGAGATTTTCACACATGGTGGGCGCAAACCTACGGGTATTGACGCCGTGGCTTGGTCAGTCAAGATGTGTGAGTATGGTGCAGGAGAAATACTATTAACAAGTATGGATCAGGATGGTATGAAAAATGGTTTTGACTTGGGTGTTACTCGAAAGGTCAGTGAAGCCGTGCCCGTGCCCGTGATTGCCTCCGGCGGTGTTGGTAATTTGCAACACCTTGTTGATGGCATTGTTGACGGTAAAGCTGATGCGGTATTAGCCGCTAGTATTTTTCATTTCGGCGAGTACAGTCTACCACAAGCTAAGCAGTATATGGCCAAACACGGCATTGAAATCAGATAATTGAAATTAGATATAAGTGACCGGTAAATCGTATCAGACTATTAGTCTTGCCAAGCGTGCTGGTTTACAGCAGCTTCTGATTCAATGGCGTTATGGGGTTTCAATATGCACTGTGTTATCAACCGGTTTATCGCTGGGATGTGCGTTCTCGTGATCGGAAAACAGTGCAGATACTTTGCGTAATCTAATACCGGCCTGCTTTAACCGCGGTAGATTTTTTGCTAAATAATTTAGGGTGTTTGGGCGAGGGTGACCAATGGCAACAGCGCGTCCTTTCCGCTTTGCCAGCTGAATGAGCTGGGTAAACGCTTTGTCAATATTCGGTAAATCGTCATTGTTATCCAAAAATATATCTCTTTCCACGGTATCAATAGCATAAGCTTTTGCCGCGTGATACGCCAGGCTGTCGGCCGTAGTTCGACTATCCAGAAAATAGAGTCCATGTTTTTTTAAAGTGCGCATCAACCAGTGCATTTGCTGAGGTTGTTGTGTTAACAGACTGCCCATGTGGTTGTTGACACCAATAATGTGGGGAGTTGCTTGTAAGTTTTGTTCGAGTAACGTTTTAAATTCAACGTGTGACAGTTCAGCGGTTAAGGTGCCTGGACCAGCAGATCGCGACAAGATGCTACTCATTGGTAGATGTAGAATGAGTTCTTTGCCTTTCGCATGGGCGATGGCGGCAAGTTGCTTGGTGTGTGGTGCATGAGGCAATAGTGCGTAGGTTATATCACCTTCCAAGTTGATAGCATCCTTGCCATTTCGCAGATTATTGCCTAGATCATCTATTACGATTGCTACTATGGGCGCAATGACGTTTGCCGTGGGCGCTGGTCGTGTTGTATAGGTGTGACGTGTAGACGCTGTACCAGCAAACGATGCTTTACTCGCAGCGACATTAGACGACAGCGAGATAGCTATGTAGCCGACGATAACGGCTGCTGTTCTTAACTTGGCGTGTTTGTTAGGCTTGGGAGCGGCTATGGCGCAGCCTCTTTGTTCGAATTAGCGGTCGCGACATGTAAACTTTTGAGTACCGTCAGAGCCATATAAAGCTGATTATCCTTATTCAATATTGATTTGCTGATTTGCTTGCTCGTCCCGTCTTTCTTTTCGGCCGATTGATCTGCATTACCATTGGTATTGTCGAGATGTCCAGATAAGTCTGCCTCAGTAATACGGCCAGAAGGTCTTTTAAGCGCGGTAATTGTCGCAGGCTCCACAATGATATCTGGTGAAATGCCTTGGGCTTGTATCGATCGTCCGTTGGGTGTGTAGTAGAGTGCGGTGGTGAGCTTGATCGCTCTGTCTTTGGCAAGTGGTAGAATGGTTTGTACTGAGCCTTTACCGAAACTGTCGGTTCCCATAATGATAGCGCGGCCATGGTCTTGCAGTGCGCCTGCGACGATTTCGGATGCTGAAGCGGAGCCGTCATTGAGTAATACAACTAGCTTTGCCCCATCAGTTTTGTCACCTGGCTTAGCACTGTATTTTAACTGTGAGTTGGCTATTTTGCCTTCGGTGTAAACGACCAAACCACCGTCCAAAAATACACTTGCTACGTCCACCGATGCTTGTAGCACACCACCAGGATTATTTCTTAAGTCAAGGACTAGACCTTTTAGCGACGGGTGTTCTTTCGTTAAGCCGTCGATTGCCTTTTCTAAATCTGGTCCGGTATTAACCTGAAATTGCGCGACGCGCAAATAACCGTAACCGGGCTCTAATGTCAGCCAGCGTACGCTGCGAACCTTAATCGTATTACGTACCACGGTGATTTCAAGCGGTTGACTTTCTCCTTCACGAATAATAGTGAGCACAATATCACTGCCTTTAGGGCCGCGCATGAGTTTAACGGCCTCATTTAGAGTCATACCTTTTACGGGCTTTTCGTCCAACTTAATAATTAGGTCGCCGGCTTCGATACCGGCTTCTTTCGCAGGTGTGTCGTCAATAGGCGCGACGACTTTGACAAAGCCGTTTTCCATACCCACTTCAATACCGAGACCGCCAAATTCCCCGGTGGTGTTAACTTGCAAATCATTGAAAGAGGATTGGTCTAAATAGGTCGAATGGGGGTCGAGCCCGGACAGCATGCCCTTAATCGCATTTTCTAACAGTGTTTTGTCGTCGATGTCTTTGACGTAGCTTGAACGGATATGGCTAAAGACATCGGTAAACATCCGCATTTCGTTAAGTGGCAATTCTGGCGGTGTGTTACTTGTATCTTTAGCATTAGATGGGGGGGCTGGAGTGTTATCCTTTTGTTCGGCTGAAAACGCAGTCCAAGGTAACACTAAAAAAACGCATAGTATGAGCCTGATAATCGTTGGGCTGGATAACTGATGACCTTGGTTAATACATCGCATGATTGCTTCTCCTGGGCAAGCGGCTGGCAAGTAAATAGCACTGCCGCTGTGTTGTCTCTTTGGTCTATAGTTAGCCCTATGTTAACAACGTTGAATAGAATTAAGTTATATAATGAGTTTAGACCTTTCTTAGATGAAAAGGTCCGGATTTCATAAAGCGGGCATCATTTTTGTCTGTATTGGTTATTTAGTCTACGATTTGTCGCCTAAATCGTGCTGCAGGTGATAATTACTCCAAGTTTGACCGGATATATACCTGCTAAATTAGCAACTATCCGCAACACCATTTTAGCGGATTGATAGGCTGTCCTTTGTGGCGTATTTCAAAATAAAGACCAGAGCGTGTTTGCCCACCGGAGTTACCGACGGTAGCAATCACATCATTTGGGTCAACCCAGTCGCCGGCAGACTTGAGTAAGCTGCGATTGTGGGCGTATAGGCTTAGATAGTCTTCACCGTGATCAATGATAATGAGCAGACCGTGTCCTCGCAACCAGTCAGCAAAGATAACTTGTCCATAATGGATCGGTTTGATGGAGCTGCCTTCTTTGGCGGCAATAAAGACGCCTTGCCATTTTAACAGCTTTTGTTGTCGCCATGAGCCAAACTTATTAATAATTTTTCCTTTTAATGGCCAAGGTAGCGCTTTTCGCTGCGTGTTGGGACGATTAAAACTGCTGGGCTTTTTCATACTGGTGATAGCTTTTTCTAGCGCTTGAATGAGCTTAGTTAACCGCTCGCGATCGGCGCTTAATTTTTTAAGTTTTTGGTCGTTAGTTTTTATTGTTTTATTTAGTCCCGCGATCACATTTTTACGTTGGCTTTTTAGTTTTACATTGGCCCGATGTTTTTCTTCCAGCGATTTCTTCTCTTGCACCAGCTTAGCTTGAGTTGATTGGATTTTGGGTTTTAATTCGTTAATCTGATTGATGGTCTTTTGGTATTCTTCGAGCTTTTTGTGTCGCGCGCGATTTATATGATCATAGTATTCTAACATGCGTGCAACATCATTTGGTTTTTCTTGATTGAGTAAAAGCTTAAGTGTACTTTGCTGGCTGGATTGATACGCGCTGCGAATATATTGCTGGATAATATCCTGTTGTTGTTTTTTCGTTTCCTCTAATGAATTGAGTTGGCTATCCAGCTGTTTTATTTCTGCGCTTAGTTGCTTTATTTGTCCATCGGCTTGACGGATGCTCTTACTTGTCGCGCCAATGTCTTGTTCGATTTTTTTTAATTGATTTTCTAGTTTGGACTTATTGCTTTTGTCTTTAGCCAGTTGTTTTTTTACCGTCTGGATGGCTTGTTTGACGTTGCGGAGTTCAGCTCGATTGTCCGCTTCAGCGGCAGCACTGCTCGGAAGACAAAGACAGAGCGAGACTATAAAGATCAATAGGCGAAGAAGGTGCTCAACATGAACCATTGTCTTGAAAAGTCTATTGGTGAACAGTGTCACAAACTAGTCGCTTTTACTCATTAACGGTAATAAGAGATTGGCCCGTCATTTCTTCGGGTTGTTCTAAGCCCATCAAGGCCAACAAGGATGGTGCTATATCAGGTAAAGTCCCCGATGTTAACGTGATATTTTTGTCGCCGACGTAAAACAGCGGTACCGGTTCACACGTGTGGGCTGTGTGTGGTTGACCAGTTGTCGGATCTATCATCTGTTCGGCATTGCCGTGATCGGCAGTAATCAGACACTCTCCTCCGTGTTCTCTTACCGCCGCAATAACCTTCGCAATACAGCTATCAACGGCTTCTGCTGCTTGCACTGCGGCTTCGTACTTGCCAGTATGGCCCACCATATCGCCGTTTGCATAGTTGCATATGATAACATCATGTTGCCCTGCTTTAATGGCCTCAATCAGCTTTTCAGTTAATTCAGGAGCGCTCATTTCGGGTTTAAGATCATAGGTTTTGACGGTGGGGGAATCTATGAGTATGCGATCTTCGCCGGCATAAAGCGCTTCTCTGCCGCCGCTAAAAAAGAAAGTTACATGGGCATATTTTTCGGTTTCAGCGATGCGGAGCTGGGTCTTGCCAAGTTTAGCAAGATAAGCGCCCAGTGTATTGTTTAGCTCGGTTGTAGGGAACGCGCAGCTTGTTTTAAGGTCTGCGGCATATTCCGTGGCGGTAACAAAGTCAGCTAATTGGGGTTGTCGTTGACGTTCAAACTCGACGAAGTCACGTTCGATAAAGGCCTTAGTAATCTCTCGTGCTCGGTCGGCGCGGAAGTTCATAAAGATGACACTATCGCCGTCCTTTATGGTGTTGGGTTTATTATTAGCAGGGTCAATTAATGTCGGCTGAACAAACTCGTCGTTTTCTTCACGTTCGTAGGCTGCCTGTAATGCGGCGCTGGCGTCTGCGGCAGTATAGGCGGCGTCGGCGCCGGTTAGTAAGTCGTAAGCTGCTTTTACCCTATCCCAACGGTTATCCCGATCCATCGCATAATAACGGCCAACGACTGAGGCAATATGGCCAACGCCTAGGGTTCTAAGTTTATCATCGAACCGCTTAATAGAGGCTTTAGCGCTGCGCGGTGGTGTATCTCTGCCATCGAGAAAAGCATGCAGGTAAACCTCCTTTGCTCCCTGCTGGATGGCGCAATCTATCATAGCTTCAATGTGATGTTCATGACTATGTACACCACCCGGAGAAAGCAGGCCTAGAACA
>JANQMK010000299.1 GCA_028280085.1 Pseudomonadales bacterium | reverse complement strand
TTATCTTACCGTAAGTACGCATTACTATCAGGACACATTATCGCAAGTGCTTATATCTAGTCGACAGTCTTCGACGTCTATTCAACAACTTTCAACTTATGCAAGGCCTGTTGGTAGCGTTGCCATAACGTGTGATAAATATTATCATTCTTACCAGAACCATTATCGCTAGATTTAGCATTAGTCTGGTGACCAGGTTTTTGTTCGCTGGTTGTGTCGTTACTGACTTCTTCGGAGACGGTTCCACTATAAATTGAACCATTGCAGCACCAGGCGATACGTATTTTATCGATTTCCTGAGTGATATCTTCGCGCTCTTGACCTAAGCCTTTGGATAAACGTTTTACCTGATAATCCATACGTAACTGTTCGTCTGCTTTGGGTGAATCCATGTTTGCCAAAATTTCGAGGCGTATACACAGTAGGCGAAGGTTAGTCTGGTTTTTATCGATTTGTTCCGGGCTAAGTTGGGCAGTTAAATCTTGGGCGGCTTGCCAGCGTGCCTCAATGCCTTGAGCACTATCGGCGGGAACATCAATGGTGCCTGACCAACTGTCCTTGAGTTGGTTTAACATAGCTTGTGTCGGGGAAGCTTCAAGCTGTTGGCACAATGTTGCTCGGCGTTCAAGTTCGTTGAAAGCAGCAGCTTTTTTTCGGCGAGCAATGCCGGCGAATTGTTGTTGATAGCGTTTGCAGCAATCGGCAAATTGTTGTTGAATCTGCTGTCGTTGTTTGCTTGGCAAAGCTCCCACATTTTTGAATGCTTGATACAATTCATCATATTCTTTTCTACTGGCTGACAAACGGTTGTCATCACTATCTGCTAAACTGACAATTTTGTCGCAGATTTCTTGGGCGACGACCAAATTATTTTGTTGCTCCTGTTCACTGGCTTGTTGTTCCGATTCCAGGCGTGCGAATATAGCATCGCAGGCGGGACGATATTCTCGCCATAGTGTCTGTCCCTTACCTCGATGATCAAAACCAATAGCTCGCCAGCGGCGCTGTAAGGCTTTGGCTTGATTAACAGCCTCATATATATCTACACTGTCCAGCAATGCCTTTGCTTCATCAACCAGGGCCTGCTTAGCGCTGAGATTTTTATCTTTTTCAGTGTTGAGTTTTTCTAATAAGGGTTGGATAACCTGGTTAAAACGTGTTTGTATTGCTTTAATTTTTTTACGATCAACCGGTGCAAACTGTTGCCACTCCTTTTTTGCTGTGTTGATAATTTTATCAACAGCTTTCCAGTCGGGTGCACCCCAATCATTTTCGGCTAAAAAGGTTTCCAGCTGTTGGCAAATAGTTTGTCGCTGTTCTAAGTTGAATTGACGGCGTGCTTGCATATCGGCGAAGTAAGCCTTACAGGGCTCATAGCTGATATCCGCGGCAGCTTTAAAGCGCGCCCAGAGTGCCTTGTCTTCGCCAGAGCGAGTATTACCAAGCTTTTTCCACTCCGTTTGTAATGCCTTAATAGCATCTGCCTTGTCTTTTAATGGTAAGGTTGCATGCTGCAAGGCTTCCATTTTGCCAATGAGTTCTTCCTTTTTAGGGTTGGTGGCATAGCCTTTCCAATCTTGCAATTCCTTGAGTTGACCTGCCAGGAGATTAATCTTGTGTTCTCCTTCTCGTCGTTGTTTGGTATCTAAATTGGCGAGCAGTTTTCGCGCTTCGTAGAGCGTTTTTTCAGCTGTATCAAGATTGCCATCATCGATAGCTTTGGCCAGTTTTTTTATGGCGTTTTTTAACTGCTGAGCGGTATCTGCTGCAGTTTGTTCAAGCAGTTTTAGGCGGTTGCCAACTGCCTCTGACGCAGCTTCTAATTTGGTGATAACAACCGGCTGTGCAATTTCTGGGGGCCAATTGATTTGCGCTAGACAGGTGTTAAGTGCATGAAGCAGTTTGCTGTTATCTGTTAACCCCTGATTATCAATATTATCGTTAGTACTGTTCGAAAGCAGTGTCTCGATTTGCTGGTTGAGTTCACTGAGTCGTTCCATGGCAGCCTGAGTGTCAGCCAGTAGATCATAAGACTTATTAAAACGCATGAGTTCTTTGGGGTGAGCTCTAACCTGGTCGGTGGCTTCCTGCCAACGTCGTTGCTGAATACCTAGTAGTGAATGGATTGAGCCAGCGTTTAGCTCATCGGGAATGGCGTGTTTTAGTTGTGCGACAACCTGTTCTAACGCATCACAGGTGCTAAGTTGTTCTGCGTGTGAATTGGCTTGATGTTCTTGTTCGTCAGCTTGCTCATTTGCTACGGCTTTGTGCTCGTTGATCACTGCATCACATTGTAAAATGGCTTGTTCTACTTGGACAACAAGGTGTTCGGGAACCTGTTTGTCGATACTGCGTAACTGATTGGTTAAATGTTTTAGCTTGCTGATATATAGTGGATTGTAAGCAGAGCGTGCAAGTAATTCGAGGCTGTCACATATGGTTTCGCATTCGTGAATATGTTGCTGTTGAGCTTCTTGGCTTTTACGCTGAATAGACAGTTTATCTTTAGCAATTTGAGCTACCCGTTTATCGCGATGTCTGATCTGCTTAATAATATAATTAAGGTGTTCTACGGCATTAACGCGCTGTACGGCGAGCTGTCTCACTTTTGTTAGTTTTGATTCCACTGCGAGGGATGCCAAGGTAGCTTCGTCATAGATATGGTCAATCAGTACTGTTTGGTAGGATAAATCTTCACTATTGACACACAAGGTTTTTAACAGTGATGTATTGTCTCGCAATGCTTTAATAACTTGAGTATATGCGGCGAGATCAAGGGTAGCAGATTGATTGTCTGAGAGAATTCGTACCAGCCTGGTCTGTGCCTGATTTTGAATTGCGTTGTCGTTACCTTGCATGGCCAGGGTGTTCAGTGCATTGGTATCATGTAAGCGATCGATCGCGGCTAAACGCACATCGAGATCAGGATCTGATTGGCTAAGCTCGAGTAAAATAGTATGTTGCTCAGTATTGTTTGGATTAAGTGAATTGACGGCCTGTTTGCGTATGGCTGGTCGTTTGTGTTGCCATTTGGGTTTAAAGATATTTGCTAACATATTCATGCTGTTGGTTCCACATAGGTTGATTAGCCTACCGCAGGGGTAGGGAAGCAATGGCTGATATTAATGACTTTATGATGAATTTCAATTGTTGAGTACCAGACGCCTTGATCAACTGAGTATTGCGTCATTGCTGTTGTTGTAATAACGACAGTATTCACTGCTTGCCTTAAGGCGTCGATCAAGTAAAAGTCAGATTAGAGTGATATTTGCTCTAATTTGATCATGGTTTTGTGTCGGGTGCTGCTATGATGAGTGTTGCTTTGAACATTCAAAAACCATTGACGAGTTTTTTAGATTACCAGTAAAAGAATTGCTTATCATGTGAGCGAAGATGGCATATGCTTGGTAGGGGGTGCTGTAAGGTGTGCGGTAAGGTATGAGACAACACTTGATACTGGTACGCCGTCATTATCGGCGTTTATAAAAGCTGTTTGTCGTTAAGCGATAGCCATTGTTGGATTGAAAATCATGTATAAAAAACCATATAATTGAACGATATTGCCTAACCTTGTAATTTGTCGGAGAGAGCAAGGAATTGCACCAAAGCGTAAGGAATTGAATGTGAATGATACGCCAAAACCTGTATTTCTTACACTGTCTTGTGACAGCTTAGATGAGGCTAGAGCAATAGCTAACGAGGCATTGGATGAATTGCGTTTGACAATGGAAGAAAATGACCTGCAGTATGGCTTATCTATTCCCTTTAAAGCGAGCAATGTTGGTGTTAGATTTCCTGCTGACTCGCCTTATGAGACATCTATCGAGATATTTCCTTTGAGAGATGGTGAGGCGTTAACTGAATACGCTGAAACATTTGTCGAAACTTTATTGACACTCGATAGGAGTCGAGTAGAAAGTTGGCCAGCCCCGAGCTATGTAAAGTCATTGCTGGCATATGTTTTAATGGATGTACTACCCTGTGCTGAGCATGTCCATTGGCATGAAATTGATGAACAATTTGCTGGAGGAACGAGTCCCATTGTGTTGCTAAATAACATAGGTATAGAGTTAGATACTCGAATTGTTGAGCAGAGCTCGGGCGGTTTTCCTGATTCTGAAAATATAATAGACAATCCGAGTATACTGATAGATGACGATTGCAATACCGGGCATGACCGTCACGATATCTGTGCTAGTGATGATGACTATCACCATGATCGGTGATAATGAAATGAATAGATAGAGTACGTGTGGCGCCTGCCTGTTGAATATGTTAAGCGACGATCTAAAACAGTCTATCCAAAGTAGCTACAGCCAATTTCTGACGAGCAAGGGGCATTCTGCCCGTTATGGTCAGAAACTGATGATCGCTGAAATTGCCAAAGCATTGGGTAGTATTAAGTGTGATGAAGATGGCATGCGCACTGAAGATGCGTTGATGACAGTGATTGAAGCGGGTACCGGAACCGGCAAAACTGTCGCCTACTCCTTAGCGACGATTCCCATTGCTAAAGCATTAGGTAAAAAACTGGTTATTGCAACTGGCACGGTAGCCTTACAAGAACAGATCGTCTTTAAAGACCTACCAGAGATACAACGTCACAGTGGCTTGTCCTTTACTTTTGCGCTGGCAAAAGGTAGAGGCCGATATGTTTGTCTATCCAAACTCGACAATTTATTACAGCAGGGGCAATCTTTACAAGACCATTTAGATATGTTTGGTATTGAAGTTACTGTTGATGAAAACAATATTGAACTGTATGAGTCACTACTCGATGCGTTGGGGCGGGGTGATTGGGATGGCGATCGTGATAATTGGCCAAAGACTATTGAAGATACTACTTGGCGTACAGTTACTACGGATCACTCGCAGTGTACGGGGCGGCGCTGTGCCAATGTATCGCAATGTAGCTTTATTAGAGCGCGTGAAGATATTCATAAGGTCGATGTTATTGTCACTAACCATGACTTGGTGCTATCCGACCTAGCGTTAGGAGGCGGTGCTATTCTGCCACCGCCCAATGAGACTATTTATATATTTGATGAGGGGCATCATTTACCGGCAAAGACCTTGACACATTTTGCTCAGTTTACGCGGTTGCAAAGTACTTTGCGTTGGTTGGACCAATGTAAAAAAATTTTAGATGCATTTGCTGTCGAAGTTGCTTTAACGAAAAGTATAAAACGTTACCTTGCGGAAATACCCAGTGCTATTGACAGGGTTAAGACCCACGTGGCATCGGCCTATCCTATGATTGAAGGGTTGGCTCAATTTGAGATCAAAGACGAGCAAGAATTTGGCTACGATTACCGTCCGACGTACCGCTTTCCGTTGGGCCGTGTACCTGATGAGTTGGTACAGTTAGCCACTGAAATCAATGGTGGTTTCATTTATCTAACGAGCCTGGTTGCCCAAATCTGCGATGAGTTAGAAGAAGCTATGGAGGATGAATTTAGCTCTATCGATAAACATGATGCTGAAAGCTGGTTTCCACCGATTGGTGCAATGCGCACTCGTGCCGAAGGCAACTGCGCGTTGTGGTCTATGTACGTATTAGGTGATGAGGGCTCTGGTGGTGATAGCACTGCAGTTCCAGATGCCCGTTGGATATCGTTAGTCGACAGTGGTGCAGCCGTAGACTATGAAATTTGTTGTAGTCCCATTCTAGCGGCTGGCGTATTAAAGGAAAGGTTATGGGAAAAATGCTTTGCGGCAGTAATAACCTCCGCTACCATGACAGCACTGGGTCGTTTTGATCGCTTTACTATGCATGCAGGCATGCCTGAAAATACGCTGTATCATATAGTACCAAGCCCGTTTGATTACCCTAATGTTGCGACCTTGGTAGTACCGCCAATGAACTGTGAGCCGTCCGATCCTAGCGCCCATACTGATGCTATTATTAATTGTCTGCCACAACTTATTGATAGCAATGCTGGTACTCTAGTGTTGTTTTCTTCACGTCGCCAGATGAGAAATGTATTTGATGGGTTGACCGATGATTTACGTGAGCAGATTTTATTGCAGGGCGATAAACCTAAACAGGAAATGCTCAAAGAGCATCAGCGTTGTATTGACCAAGACAAGGGCAGTATTTTGTTTGGTTTAGCTAGTTTTGCTGAAGGCATTGATTTACCTGGCAAGTATTGTACTCATGTTATTATTGCAAAAATACCTTTTGCAGTACCGGATGACCCCGTTGATGCTACCTTGTCTGAGTGGATAGAAGCTAACGGTCGCAACGCGTTTATGGAAATAGCGGTGCCGGAGGCGTCCATCAAATTAGTACAGGCCAGCGGCCGGTTACTGCGACATGAAAGTGACACTGGGCGTATCACATTATTAGATCGTCGCATTGTAACTAAACGCTATGGAAAAATGTTGCTAGATGCACTGCCGCCGTACAAAAGAGACGTGTCGTCAAAAGTTGTTGGTAAGGCGACTGATAAGGCGACAATCGATGCTTAGGGATATCGGTGGTGGTTAAAAAAAAGCATCGTAAACCAAGTCAAAAAACTGTTGCCCAGCAATCAGCTTTCATAGATTCGGCAATCAAAGCTATTCAGCGAGGGCAGTTAAGTTCCACACAAAAACAACTGCAAAGATTTCTTAGTGAGCACCCTGATTCAGCAGAGGCGTTGCATTTATTGGGCTTAGTGTATTTTCAACAAGAAAAACATTCGCTTGCTATTGAGCTGTTCACCCAAGCTGTTGGTATTAATGCCAAAGCGCCTGACTATCACATTAACTTAGCACTGGCTTATCGTGACGATCGGCAGTTTAGTGCGGCGACTCAAGCGTGTCTACAAGCAATTAAATTAGAACCCGATAACAAACATCATCAGTTAGTGCTGACCTCTATCTATCAACGGCAGGGACAGTATGATAAGGCTATTGCTTGCTGTAAGCATTACATA
>JANQMK010000294.1 GCA_028280085.1 Pseudomonadales bacterium | reverse complement strand
CCGACAGAGACAACATGCCCACTATCATCTATTACCGGTGCAGATTCAAAGCCCGCTCCAGGAATATTCACCAGAATAGTACCGAAGCCAATGGGTAACAATAGCAAAGGTTCAAAACCACGCCTAATGGCTAAGTAAAGCAATAATAACCCGATGCACATCATCAGTGCTGAACCAGCATCGAGTTGGTAGATACCAGAGTCTTCTATCAGTCTTGACAAATTATCCATTTAATCAATTCCCCACTCTGACACCTATACCAACGTCAGCAGGGTATCACCTACCGCTACTGAATCACCTTCCTTGACTGCGACTTTTTCGACATGACCAGCACGAGGCGCCCGCACTTCCGTTTCCATTTTCATTGCTTCAAGAATAATCACTACATCACCTTCCTGCACGGCATCACCCGGTTCAACAATGACTCGAAAAATATTCCCCGCCAACGGCGCTGACAGCGGTTCAGCCGACGATTGAACCGCCCCCGGCGACACATTGTCCGCTATATTAGGCCCACCCTGTGGCGAGACACCTGTTATATCGCCACCATTGCTGACCGCAACCGTATACTGTTTGCCTTCTACAGTTACGGTATAGATTTCCTCACCGGCAGCATTTTTCACCAGCTCATCCCCATGCTCAGTCGGTGCGGGCTCAAACGCCTCCGGGTTATCACGATTTTCCAGAAACTTCAGGCCTATTTGCGGAAATAAGGCATAGGTCAGCACATCATCTATTTCGTTATCCCCCGATGCTAGGGTAATACCATTTTCTTTCGCTAAACCTTGCAGCTCGGTAGTCAGCCGATCAAGTTCTGGTTCCAATACATCAGCAGGGCGACAAGTAATAGCCTCAGCGCCATCTAGCACTTGCTGTTGCAAGGACTGGTTAAAAGGCGCTGGTGCCGCACCATATTCGCCTCGCAAAATTGCCGCGGTTTCTTTTGAAATAGACTTATAGCGCTCGCCGGTTAACACATTGAGTACGGCTTGGGTACCAACAATTTGAGAGGTAGGGGTCACTAATGGAATCATACCAAGATCTTCGCGTACCCGGGGAATTTCAGCCAACACGTCGTCTAGCTTATCGGCAGCCCCCTGCTCTTTCAATTGGTTCTCCATATTGGTAAGCATACCCCCTGGTACTTGGGCAACGAGAATACGCGAATCGATGCCCTTCAGGGAACCTTCCCATTTAGCATATTTTTTTCTTACCACTCGGAAATAAGCTGCAATTTCCTCGAGTAAATGAATATCAAGCCCGGTATCACGAGGTTCGCCCGCTAACATAGCGACCACGGTTTCGGTAGGAGAATGCCCGTAAGTCATGCTCATGGATGAAATTGCCGTATCCACGTTATCAATACCGGCTTCGGCACATTTAATTGCCGTTGTCGTTGACATCCCTGTGGTCGCGTGGCACTGCATATGTATTGGGATCTTGACTGCCTGCTTTAATCGCGTCACTAGATCAAAACCAACATAGGGTTTTAACAAACCCGCCATATCTTTAATGCAGACAGAGTCTGCGCCCATTGACTCTATACGTTTTGCCAACTCAACCCACATATCGATGGTATGCACTGGGCTAATGGTATAAGAAATAGTGCCCTGAGCATGCTTACCAACCTTTTTCACCGCTTGCAGTGCCGTTTCTAGATTGCGCGGATCATTCATGGCATCAAAAACGCGAAATACATCAACCCCATTGTATGCAGCTCGTTCGACAAATTTCTCTACCACATCATCAGCGTAGTGGCGATAACCTAGAATGTTTTGTCCGCGAAACAACATTTGCTGCGGCGTATTCGGCATTGCAGCCTTTAGAGCACGAAGCCGCTCCCAAGGATCTTCGCCCAAATAGCGTATACATGCATCGAAAGTCGCTCCCCCCCATGTCTCAACCGACCAAAAGCCGACTTTATCCAACTTATCCGCAATGGGTAACATATCATCTAAGCGCAAGCGTGTTGCAAAAAGCGACTGATGTGCATCTCGAAGCACAACATCCGTTATTCCAAGTTTACTCATGAGTAAAACACCTTCTTTCAACAATACGCAGGGTTATACGCAGTTACGTTTCTCTTCATACGCTACTTATGACGTGCACGGTGTTTTTCGATAGCTATTTTTATGACAGTTAGGTGGGTCGAATCAATGGCAGCATTGGAAGCCACCATGGGTGCAGGTCCAGGAGCCACTTTTTCAGCAGGAGAATCTTCTGGAAAATAGGTTATTACCAATCGGCTCATTAATACAGTAACAACAACCAACACCGTTAAAAAAACAAATACTGTTGCCATACCAAACAGCATCAGGTCTACACCTTGTAACAGCAAGTCCATCTCCATAAATTCAGCCTTAAATCGAATAATATATAATCGCTTGCTGACAATAACAAAGTTATTTACCGCAGTTAGTGCGCCACTAAACAGAGCGGTAATGTACAGGGAATTAACAGCAGAGGCAATCAATATGGCCAAGACAACCACTACCTAATACTCGGCTAAGTCATCGCAATCATTACGGATTATAAGTGTCATAAAAGAACCTACGGCACCTCTGAATCACGGTGAGGTGCCCTAGTTGAGCAGCTTATTGACGCCGTCTAAATATGCCCCTCAACAAATAATCGCCCGCGCCGAAGCTATCTACCTCTGGCTATAGTTAACCTATAATAGATAAAATATATGATAGGATAGATAAAATATATAAAAAACATCAGACTTGCCACTTAGCAATAAGCCCATATAGCTAAAGTGCTGACTTTTGTGGACTATACGTAACGAATACGAGAGCCCCCACCTTTTCAAACGGTTATGATTAAAATAAAATCATAGAATCTAACTAAGTTGACACAGTAGTTTTAAATTTGTTATTGCTTACCAATAGATATCGTTATTACTAATAAATTACTACCAGTAAACAGTATCTTTAGCAATGTCCACATGGTAAGCAACAACTTAATACAGAATAATAAATAGATAAAAAATAATATGGCTTGAATGCTGCAATTGTAGGCGCTCAGTTTCGTTAAGCCCGTTCATAGGCCTTATTTACAGGTATAGCTATCTCATTTGAATTTTGGGTAGCCCTACAC
>JANQMK010000277.1 GCA_028280085.1 Pseudomonadales bacterium | reverse complement strand
AGGACTTGATTTAGCGAATTTCTTGTATACCTATCAAGTGGGCCGCGACGCGATGAGTCATCGGTTGGCACTGGTGGTGCAAGATAGAGCGCAGTTGCTGGAAGATTTAGGCTTGGCCATGAATAATCAAGCTAGCCTTAATATCTACGAAGCTGTCGTAGAAAAAAATCAAGGATTGCATTTTGGCTATGAGGAAGACAAACAATATCTTCGCCAACTCATTGAGGCGCAACGCTTTAGCAAATTAGCCGAACTCTGGGTAAATGGCGCCGATATTGATTGGACTGACTACTATCAGCACCAGTCTCGGCCAGTGAAGCGTTTAGCTGGTTTGCCTGGTTACCCTTTTGCTAGGGAACGCTATTGGCTTTCTGCAACCACATCATTGGCAGACCAATTTCATGGTTTAGGTAATAGCAATGGTGTTATTCATCCGCTGCTCCATACTAATACCTCAACATTTTCGGAGCAGCGCTTTACCTCCAGACTAAGCGGTGAGGCGTTTTTCTTAGGTGATCATCAGGTACAGGGAGAAAAGATACTGCCTGCCGTAGGCTACCTCGAAATGGTCCGAGCAGCGGTATACGCAGCGAAAGGGCTACAGAACGACGATTATCTATTACAGCTAAGTGATGTGGTATGGCTACAGCCGATTGGGGTTTATGATAATGAACAGACCGTACACATCGGTTTAACTGAAGCGGATAATAACGGTATCTATTTTGATATCTATACCGAATCAGCTAATGGCGAAGATGCACTGATTCACTGTCAGGGGAGTGCACGGCTAAAACAGCAGAAACAACCACCCTCGTTGGTACTTGACACCCTTCAATCTCAGATGACTCAAGGTGTGCTGCAAACAGAGTCTTGCTATGCCGTGTTCGATAAGATGGGGCTAGCTTATGGTGCAGGGCTTCAGGGTATTAAGACAATGTATCGTGGCGACAACCAGATATTGGCCAGATTGTCCCTGCCTGAGTCGGTTAAATCAACAGCTAATGATTATGTGCTTCACCCCAGTTTGATGGACAGCGCATTGCAAGCAGCTATTGGGCTTATGATGGAGTCCAATAGCTTTATCGACAATACAGATACGTTGTTATCGGAACAGACGGATAACTTAACGCCTAAATTGCCCTTTGCTTTAGACTCGCTGGAAGTTATTAAACCCTGTGAGCTTGATATGATTGCTTGGGTTCGCTACGCGGACATGAGCGGGCCTTCAAATAACGTGGAAAAACTGGATATCGACCTTAGCGATGCCGATGGCAATATTTGTGTCAAGTTAAGAGGACTATTTTGCCGTTCAGTTGCTCGAGAAGCTTCCTCAACATCAATAGTACCCGAAGAGGAAGCATTACCGATCGCGGCTTCCCAATCTGAGCAGGTGAACCCAGAGTCAATGACGGTAGATGTTGGCGCTGGTGAACTGGGAACGTTTGAACAACCGGATACACTCGAGCAAAAAGCGCAAGAGTATCTACAAAAATTGTTATCAGTAGAATTAAAACTGCCGGCAAACAAAATCAATATGCAAGCTTCTTTCGAAAGTTACGGGCTTGACTCTGTTTTTGCACTGCAACTAACAAGTACGTTAGAAAAAACCTTTGGTACTTTACCGAAAACACTGTTCTTTGAGTGTCAAACGTTGGCAGAGCTAACACAGTATTTGCTGGCTAACCACGAAGCTGTTTTTACTACATTATTGCCGCAAGAAGGGGTAGCAGGCGACTATGATATTGGTGCAATAGATCTTGTTGCGAATCAAGCTCACACCGATACGCAATCAATGCCGCTTTCAGCAGCTGTTGCAAGTATGAAAACCAGGATATCGCGAAGGACTACCAAGCGACCTCGTCAGCAGGGTTTGAGAACTCAAGCGGCAAGTAATGGCTATTTGCCGATAGCAGTAATCGGCTTAAGTGGACGTTATCCGCAATCTATTGATTTGCAAGCGTACTGGCATAATCTGCTGGCTGGAAAGGATTGTATTACTGAAATACCTAAAACGCGTTGGGATTGGCGTCACTATTATACGGATGATCGCAATGAGTTAGATAAACATTTCAGTAAGTGGGGCGGATTTATTGACGGTGTTGACGAGTTTGACCCATTGTTTTTTAACATATCACCACGTGAAGCGAGACAGATGGACCCGCAAGAGCGTTTGTTTTTATCTCACGCTTGGATGGCTATTGAAGATGCCGGCTATAGTAGGGAAAGTTTGCGTCGCCAACACCCGGATGATTTGCCAGGCCAGGTTGGTGTTTACGCTGGAGTTATGTATGGTGAGTACCAGTTATTTAACATGACTGATAGTTTGGCTAGCATAGCTAATAGAGTCTCCTATGTGCTGAACTTGCACGGGCCTAGCATGACGATTGATACCATGTGTTCGTCATCCTTAACATCGATTCATTTGGCATGCCAAGATTTACAATTGGGTAGGACCGATTTAGCGATCGCAGGTGGGGTCAACATCAGCATTCACCCGAGCAAATATCATATGCTCAGTGCGGGTCAGTTTATCTCAACTAAAGGTCGATGTGAAAGCTTCGGCGAAGGCGGCGATGGCTACATACCTGGTGAAGGTGTTGGGGTGGTAATGCTTAAGCGGTTATTGCTAGCAGAAGCAGATAATGACCATATTTACGGCGTTATTATTGGTAGTGCTATTTCCCACGGCGGTAAGACTCATGGTTACACGGTGCCTAATCCGAAAGCCCAGCGCAGTGTCATTAGTCGTACCTGGCGTGAAGCTAATATTGATCCGCGTTGGATTAGCTATATAGAAGCCCATGGTACTGGTACGCAATTGGGCGACCCCATAGAAATAACCGCGTTGAGTAATGCTTTTGGTGACCATACCGAAGAACGAGCTTTCTGTCGCATTGGCTCAGTTAAATCGAATGTCGGCCATTGCGAGGGAGCGGCAGGCATTAGTGGTTTAAGTAAAGTACTGCTGCAACTACAACACAAGAAAATTGTACCCTCTTTACATTCTTCGACATTGAACCCGCATATCGATTTTCAACATACGCCCTTTGTGGTTAACCAAACCTTGGTAGATTGGGAACGCCCTGTCGTTGATGGCAACGAAGTACCTCGTATTGCCGGGCTGTCGTCCTTTGGCGCCGGTGGCAGTAACGCGCATTTTTTAATTAAGGAATACGAGCGTGATGTTGTACCTCTCGTGATCTCTCAGTCTCCGGTGATAGTGCCGCTATCAGCGAAAACTGAAGAGCAACTATTAACAATAGCCAATAACTTGCTACATTTTATTGCAACTACTGAGGTCGATTTGGTTAACCTCGCTTATACGTTGCAAATTGGACGTGAGGCAATGGTCGAGCGAGTGGCGTTTGTTGTGACATCCGTTGATATGTTAACGCATAAGTTGCAACAGTTTTTGGCCGATCAACAGGGTAGCGATAATTGCTTTCGAGGATGCGTAAGCACCGATGATGATACCTTAATGGCATTGACTGCTGATTCAGCTTTACTGGGTGTTGTAGAAACATGGATGGCTAACAAAAACCATTATAATAGGTTGCTTGAGTTTTGGGTCAAAGGTCTCGCTGTTGATTGGAACCGCCTGTATAACGGCGCCAAACCCTATCGCATTAGCTTACCCACTTACCCATTTGCTAATGAGCGCTACTGGATTGCTGCTTCTCCATCTAACGAACAACTTGTTGGTCAAAAGCAGGAACTAATCGGACTATCTGGCTATGGTAGACCTCTTCTTCATCCATTACTTCATGAGAATACGTCAGATCTATTGCAACAGCGCTTTACCTCTTATCTAACAGGTAACGAGTTCTTTTTAACTGACCATAGAGTGGGAGGACAAAAGGTTCTACCAGGCGTGAGTTATCTAGAGATGGCGCGCAAAGCTGTGGAAGTATCGCTGGGTGGAGCTGGAATTAACAGTAAGATACAGTTGGATAATATTGTTTGGTTAGAACCTATTGCTGTATACGACAGTGGCAAAGCTGTTCATATTCGTTTGTTGAGCTCATTCGAACACCAAATTCAAGTTGAACACCAAGTTCAATTTGAAGTCTATACCGTGGCAGGTACTTCAGATCAGGCGCAGCTAAAACAACAGCCATCTGAACAAGCGCAAGCATCACTAGAACATGAAATAGTGCATTTTCGGGGTGTGGCAGTGGTAACCGCCGCTGTGCCGGCGAATGAAGGTGATTTGGATATAGCAGACCTGCGGGCAAAAATGGTAACGGGCACGTTAAATGGAGCAGACTGCTACCGCGCGTTTCATGCCATGGGTATTGACTATGGCGAAGGCCATCAAGGTATTAAAGAAATTCGTCGAGGGGAACAGCAAGTTCTTGCCAGTATAACGTTACCTGAATCCATTGACCACACAGCATCGGATTACGTCTTACATCCAAGTGTCATGGATAGTGCATTACAGGCAATTATAGGCTTATTGCTCGAACCAGCGGAGTTTTCCGCTGAATCTTCTGCGTTGAATCTCGCGCCCCGTGTGCCTTTTGCTTTAGATCGCTTGGAAATACTTAACCCTTGCGTCAGTAATATGTATGCTTGGGTGCGTTATGCGGATGACAAGCGTTCCAATGACGGCCCACACAAGCTGGATATTGACCTTGGTGACGAGCAAGGTCGTATCTGCATCAAGTTAAGGGGGGCTGCTTTACGACAAATTGATAGGCAGACACTCACAAGACCGAAGCAAGCTAAAGTAATGGACAGTTCGGCTCAGTTTACAGCACACCACTCAGAAGAAACGATTGGTACCTTATTAGCTGTGCCCGAATGGCATGATACGTCTGATCTGGACATGATCGTGACGGAGTTAACCGGTGTGCCAACGGCGAACCCACTTACTACCAGCAATATCGACCAGTATGGCAAACATCAGATCATTTTGTGTGGCATGCCACAGTTTGAAACCCAGGAGGCATTAGACGTATTGATGTCTTTGCTACCGGGCTGTGAGTGTTTAACTCTGCCGCCAACTATGGCGAGCCAGGCTGAATCGGATTATACCGACTACGCCATTGCTTGTTTTGAACATGTTAAGGCGCTGTTGGCGCAACAAGCTGTTGGCAAGAAGCTTATTCAATTAGTAGTGCCTAACACTGCAGCGGGCAGCCTTTTTACTGGCGTGTCAGGTTTATTCAAAACCGCCACATTAGAAAATCCCAATGTTATTGCTCAAATCATTCAAATTGACGGTAGTGATGATATCAGCAATGTTGCTAATAAGTTGCGCTATGACGCAGTACAAACTACCGATATTGCTGTTAAATATGAGAACAATAAGCGGCTGGTTGCAGGCTGGCAAACCTTACAAGATGATCAACTTCGTCAGCTCGAGCAGTCGGTATTTAAAGCTGGTGGTGTGTATTTGATTACCGGTGGCCTGGGCGGATTAGGGCTGATTTTCGCTAAGGAAATAGTAGCGAAAACCCAACAGGTAACTGTTGTTTTAACTGGTCGTTCTGAGCTTTCGCCAGACAAACAAGCGGTGCTTGAAACATTGTCAACAGTGGATGGGCATGTTGAGTATCGTGTTGTCGATGTGGTGGACTCTAATCAGGTGGCGGCATTAATTGAGTTTATTCAGACCAACTTTGGTCGATTAGATGGCATTATTCACAGTGCTGGTATTATTCGCGATAATTTTATATTGAAAAAGCCGGTCTCTGAAATTCGACAAGTATTATCAGCCAAGGTGGCGGGCACAGTAAATTTAGATGCTGCCACGCAGGCTATGTCGCTTGACTTTTTTGTCTTGTTTTCATCGTTAGCCGGTGCGCTTGGTAATATTGGCCAGGCCGACTATGCGATGGCAAATGGATTTATGGACCAATTTGCCGCTTATCGTCATAGCCTGGTTATCGAGCGACAGCGCCATGGTCAAACCCTCTCTATCAATTGGCCGTTGTGGCGTACAGGCGGCATGTCAATTGATGCCAAGCGCGAAGCCATGTTAAAGCAGACCACAGGTTTAGTCGCGATGGAAACGGAGCAGGGCATCAATGTGTTTTATCGATGCTTGCGAGCTAAGTATTCTCAAGTTGTGGTGATGGCAGGTGTTCTCGACAAGTTAACATCATTACTACCTCAAGCCGGAGCCATAGTTGACGTTGGGGCGTCAGCTGACGTTGCAACAATGCGTGCTGTAGATTTTGAGCCGGTAACTGAACCGAGTTCTAAACCATTGGTTGATAATGTGCTGCATGAAAAAGTGCAGCATTATCTGCGCAAACAACTAGCTACGGTATTGCAGCTACCCGCTCACAAAATTGATAGTAAAGCAGCGTTGGAAGTGTACGGTATTGACTCGGTGCTCACCTTGCAGCTCACTAATAAATTAGAAAAAACCTTCGGTTCATTGTCTAAAACACTATTTTTTGAATATCAGACGTTAGCAGATTTGACACGTTATTTTGTCCGTCACCACAGCTCGGCGTTGCACAGCTTATTTGAGCAAGAGTTAGGTCGTGTCAATGACAGTGCCGATCGTGGCACTCAGTCTGAGGTGATTGATAATGCGCGAACAGGTAGACAACGGTTTTCTCGCTTTTTACCCACCAATACACAAACAGTAGTATCGCAGGCACCGCTAGGTATTGCTGTTATTGGCTTAAGTGGCTGTTATCCTCAAGCAGATAATTTGCAAGCCTATTGGCATAACTTGAAAGCAGGTCTCAACTGCATTACTGAAATACCAGAAACACGCTGGGACTGGCGTCACTACTATACCGATGACCGTCGTCAGGTTGGTAAACATTTTAGTAAATGGGGTGGCTTTATTGCCGGTGTCGACGAATTTGATCCGCTGTTTTTTGGTATTTCGCCGAGAGAAGCTAAGCGTATGGATCCGCAAGAGCGGTTATTTTTAACCCATGCCTGGCAGGCTGTTGAAGATGCCGGTTATACGCGGCAGAGCTTGCAGCAATCTGGACCGTCTGATAAGTCAGATAGCGAAATATTATTATCGGATAGGGCTGATATTGTCGGCCAAGTTGGCGTCTACGCTGGTGTGATGTATGGCGAGTATCAACTGTTTGGTATCACTAACAGCTTGGCAAGTGTCGCTAATAGGGTGTCTTATACGCTGAATCTGCACGGACCGAGTATGACGGTTGATACCATGTGTTCTTCCTCATTGACAGCGATTCATTTGGCATGTGAAGACTTGAAGCAAGGGCGGACCGATCTTGCCCTGGCTGGCGGTGTCAACGTGACTATTCACCCGAGTAAATACGCGAGTCTTAGTGCCGGCCAGTTTATTTCTACTAAAGGTCGTTGTGAGAGTTTTGGTGAAGGTGGTGACGGTTACATTCCAGGAGAGGGTGTCGGTGTCGCGCTGCTTAAGCGACTGACAGAAGCTGAGGCCGACAACGACCATATTTACGGCGTTATATTGGGTACTGCGTTAACCCACGGTGGCAAGACCAATGGTTACACCGTACCGAATCCAAACGCACAACGCTTTGCCATTGAGCGGGCGATAAAAGCTGCCAAGGTTGACCCACGTCATATTAGCTATATCGAAGCCCATGGTACTGGTACTCAGTTAGGTGATCCGATTGAAATTGCCGCGCTAAGCCAGACTTTTAAGCGCTACACTCAGGACACAGGTTTTTGTCGTATTGGTTCAGTCAAGTCAAATGTGGGACATTGCGAAAGTGCCGCGGGTATTAGTGGCCTGACAAAAGTGCTTTTGCAAATGCAGTATCAACAACTGGTGCCATCACTCCATTCGTCTGTGTTAAATCCCCATATTGATTTTGACAGTACACCGTTTGTGGTGAATCAGACGTTAACGGATTGGACGCGACCGTCAGTGGGTGGTAAAGAAATTTCTCGCTTAGCGGGCATCTCTTCATTCGGTGCGGGCGGTAGCAATGTGCATTTGATTGTAGAAGAGTACGACGATAGTAAGGCAAGTAATTATGCTGATTTGCCAGCACAAGTCTCGGATTCATCAATTTCTTCGGCGATGATAATACTCTCAGCGAGAAAACAAGAGCAGTTAGTCGCGATGGTAGAAAACTTATTGGAGCATATCAACACGTCCGACTGTGATTTGAGAAATTTGGCTTATACACTTCAAGTTGGGCGCGAGCCGATGGAAGAACGTTTGGGCTTCATTGTTAATTCCGTTCAGCATTTACAATCGGTATTAGCTGAATTTTTATCAGGCAAGCAGGATATAGACGATTGTTATCGCGGACAAGTCAAACAAAATAAGGAAGTGGTTGACGTCATCAATGATGACGCTGGGATGCAACAAGTTACTGACTTATGGTTTCAGCATGGCAATTACGCCAAACTTATCGACCTGTGGACTAAAGGTTTAGCTGTTGATTGGCAGAAACTGTATGTCGATAGCACGCCGCGACGCATCAGTTTACCAACCTATCCTTTCGCTAAAGAAAGTTACTGGCTTCTCGATGGTTTGGGTGCCAGTAGCGGAGGTTTGGATCATCAAAACTTGGATTATCAAAACTGGACTAAAACAGATACCCAGTTAGGGATGATTCACCCCTTGCTGCATGAAAATACATCCGATTTGCGCAGCCAACGCTATAGCGCTCGGTTTACCGGTAATGAGTTCTTTTTGCGTGATCATCAAATAAAGTCTGAGCGTGTTTTCCCGGGAGTTGGCTATTTAGAGATGGCACGCGCTGCCGTCGAGAAGGCTATCGCTCCGGGCCAATTTGAAGCGGGTCATCTTATTCAACTCAGCAATGTTGTGTGGCTGCATCCCATGACAATTCAGAGCGCGCGGCAAGAACTACATATCAATTTGTCAGAGATGGAAGATGGCTCCATTCACTACCATGTATATGGTGGTAATGTCGATAGCGATAATACATCAGGACAGGAAACTGTTTACTCTCACGGAGTCGCCATTGTCAATGCGCCAGAGATAAACGGATCATCGTCTGAGATTGTCCGCCCGCGTATTGATTTAGCCGCGCTTCGGTCTGATATGACCTCTGGTACATTAACAGCGGCAACCTGCTATTACGTTTTTCAAGCAATGGGCTTACACTATGGTGCGGCACAACAGGGCATTGAAGAAATCTATCAGGGTAATGATCAGCTCCTTGCTAAGCTTAAGCTACCGGCAGTGGTACAAGCTACCTTAAGCGATTATGTGTTACATCCTAGCTTATTGGATAGCGCCCTACAGTCAGCCGTTGGTTTGATCATTGAACAGGGGCTGTCAGTAGATGAGATGGGTGCAGTTGGTTTTAATCGTTCTATGTTGCCTAAAACTCGCCTCCCATTTGCCGTCGCTTCCGTTGAGGTTTTGCGTGCCTGTAGCGAGGATATGTATGCTTGGGTACGTTATTCAGCAGGCAGTGACCCAACACAAAAGGTTCAGAAATTAGATATAGAGCTGTGTGATCCTGAAGGTGAGGTATGTGTTCGTTTACGTGAATTTAGCTCGAGAGTGTTAGAACACGAAGATGATATTGAAACAATATTAGTGAAGCCAGCGTGGCAAAAATCGATAGCCAATAACAATTATGTTGATGAGCAAGAGATTGGCTATGATGATGTTTGCGTCGTGCTGTGTGAGCCGGACAGGTTCAGTGGTTTAGCCGCACCTAAATTAGCGCCTAAGTTCGCACATAGATTAGAGGCGCTTCAGACAGCGTTAGGTGACGTGAGCTGTATTGCTTTAACGAGTGATGGTTTAAATAGAGAAGAGCGTTATAACAGTTATGCTAAGTCACTATTTGAAGAAATACATCGCATTTTGCTAGCTAAGCCGCAAGGCAAGGTTTTAATGCAAGTACTGGTTCCGAGCGTTGACGACCTGCAGGTACTCCAGGGCTTAAGCGGGTTACTAAAAACAGCGCAATATGAAAACACCCGATTTGTGGGACAGTTGATTGCTGTTGCGGTGGAAGATGACG
>JANQMK010000228.1 GCA_028280085.1 Pseudomonadales bacterium | reverse complement strand
ATGGAGGTGCTAGAGTGGCCCACGCCAAATGTATCGTAGATACTTTCATCCCGCTTGGGAAAGGGCGATAGACCGTTTGTTTGGCGCATGGTGAGCATTCTTTCACGGCGACCCGTTAAGATCTTGTGAGGATAGCACTGATGGCCTACATCCCATATGAGCCTATCATTGGGCGTTTCGTAAACATAGTGCAAAGCAATGGTGAGCTCAATAACGCCTAATCCAGCGCCAAAGTGCCCCCCTGTTTGTCCCACGCTGTAGAGTAGATATTCGCGCAGCTCGTCGGCTAGCTGTGGCAGTTGATCTTCTGCTAACTGTCGTAGCTGGCTGGGAACCTCAATTTGGTCCAACAAAGGTGTTATGGGTTTTTTAAGCGGTATCTTATCGAATACCGATCCAGGATAAGACATAGTGTTTAGGCTAAATATTGTTCAATTTTGTCGAATGAATGACAATTCTGCGGCAAACAGTGAATTGGGGATTCTAACGCAAGCACAAGGCAAAAGTCTCCATAAGGCTGTTTATATTTAGCGCTTGCGTTGAATAATATAGTCTGCTAACCCGCGCAACTGATCTGCGGCTTCGCCAAAACTGGTCAATGCGGCTATCGCTTCTGAGTGCAACTCACTAGCCTTTTGTTTAGCGCCTTGTAAGCCTAGCAGAGCCGGGTAGGTGGGTTTATTTAATTCTAAATCAGCACCTTGCTGTTTGCCTAAAGTATCGGTGTCGCTCTCTATATCGAGAATATCGTCTTGTACCTGAAAGGCTAGGCCAATGGCTTTGGCGTACGTCATCAAGCTTTGCTGTTGTCGTGCACTGGCTTGGCAGCAAAGAGCGGCCATCGCCACTGCGGCGCTAATCAAAGCGCCTGTTTTATGCTGGTGCATATTTTCTAACTGATTGATATCCAAAGACTTATTAACTGAGTCTAAGTCGATGGATTGACCCATTGCCATACCTGATGCGCCTGCTGCTCTTGCCAAAATAAGTACAAGTTGGGATTGGGTGTCAGTAGGTAGACAAGTACTAGAACATATATGTTCAAAGGCTAAACTTTGTAAGGCGTCACCAACCAGAATAGCGTTGGCTTCTCCGTAGGCTTTATGGCAAGCAGGCTTACCCCGCCGCAGATCATCATCATCCATAGCGGGAAGATCATCATGTACTAAGGAATAGGCATGAATCAGTTCGATTGCAGCAGCGCAAGGGTCGGCTTTTTCTATGTCTCCTTGCAAGGCTTCGACTGTGGCATACACCAGCAGCGGACGAACCCGCTTTCCGCCATTGAATACCGCGTAGCGCATTGCTTCAATCAGCTGATTACCTGATGGGTGCGTCGCACTAGGTAACACTGACTGCAGATAGTGATCGATACGAGACTGGCTGTAAGTCGTGTATTCTGAAAAAGTCGGTTTATTCGCCGATACTGTCGCCCGCTTATTGGTCACTGCCATTAGTCGTCATCGTCCTCTTCTTCTTCTGCAGTAAATGCTGTCAGCTTGGTCTGACCGCTTTCTTCGATAAGCAATTGAACTTTTTGTTCAGCTTCATTAAGTGACACCATGCATTCTCGGGTTAGCTTAATGCCTTTTTCGAATGCCTTAAGTGATTCTTCCAGGCTGAGACCGCCTTCTTCCATATCGGTGACAAGTGCTTCTAACTGAGCGAATGATTTTTCAAAATTGGGTGTTTTGCGAGCCACGAAATTCTATCCTTTGGTTACGACAACCTTCGCTAATAACAGCGCTAGGATGGCCACCCTACCGCAGCCTTTTAGTCACGTCAATTGCATGATTTTTGTAACAATATGGGTTTGTTTTTAAACATCTATCGACAAGATTTTTAGTAAATACGGTCTAGACTGAAATATAAAGGTGTGCTTTTTTTCGACTGATAAAAACTTTTGCAAATTATTTTTTGTTGGAGTTATGGACAAGCAAGCGGATATATTTTGGTCGAGTTTTACAAGGAGCTGTGAGTGGATTTAGCAACGGTTATTGGTTTAGTTGGCGGTGTAGCCATTGTCATCATGGCAATGATATTGGGGGGCGATATTGGGGTTTACATTAATGTGCCCTCTATATTGATAGTGCTCATTGGTTCCATATTTGTTGTATTGATGAAATTTGGCTTGGGCCAATTTTTAGGGGCCATCAAGGTAGTCGCTAAAGCATTTAGGTTTAAAGTCGATGACCCCTTGGATTTAATTGGCCAGATTGTCGAATTAGCCGATGCTGCACGTAAGGGTGGATTACTGTCTCTTGAAGGCAAAGAGGTGAGTAATGACTTTTTGCAAAAAGGTATTGGCTTGTTGGTTGATGGCCATGATCCCGAGGTTGTAAAAACACTCATGATGAAAGATATGAATCAAGCATCGAGTCGTCACGAATGGGGAGCCAAGATTTTTACTGCGCTAGGTGACGTTGCGCCGGCAATGGGGATGATCGGTACTCTAATTGGTTTGGTTGCGATGTTATCTAATATGGATGATCCAAAGTCAATTGGCCCTGCCATGGCGGTGGCTCTATTGACTACCTTATACGGTGCGATTTTAGCGAATATGTTTGCTTTACCCTTTGCAGATAAGCTAACGCTGAGGCGTGATGAAGAAGCCTTGGTTAAGAATCTTGTTATTGATGCATTGCTTGCCATTCAAGGCGGGCAGAACCCTCGTGTTATAGATGTTATGTTGAGAAATTATGTGCCCGAAGGTAAACGCAATAGCGATGAGAGTGAGTAGGTTTTTTTACCGCATGCCCGTCTTTTGTTAGGGAAAGACAATGAGTGACGAAGAATGTAAGTGTCCTGACCCGCCGTTGGGATCGCCCCTATGGATGGCGACCTTTGCCGATTTGATGTCCTTGCTCATGTGTTTTTTCGTGTTACTGCTCTCATTTTCAGAGATGGATGTGATGAAGTTTAAACGTCTGGCGGGTTCAATGGCTGAGTCGTTTGGGGTGCAAAATAAGTTGAAGGTCACCAATATCCCAAAGGGCACCAGTATTATTGCGCAGGAATTTAGCCCGGGCCGCCCAGAGCCTACACCTATTAATGAGATTTGGCAGAAAACTAATGATTTAACGGAAATGTCATTAGATATTGAATGCGCGCGTGAGTATGAGCTAGAACAAGGTGAGCAAAATATGGAGGCCGGCATAAAGCAGTCAGCCGGTGGTGGTAAGTTGGGCGGTGCGGCGGAACATGCGAGTGATGGCAGTAGTGGCGCGAAAGCGGAAGAAAGAGAAGCGCAAAAAAAGACAGAGCAGGATGCTATTGAAATCGCGAAAGCGTTAGCCACGCAGATTGCCGCCGGCGAAGTTGAGGTTGAAGCCAAAGGCCGTCGCATTACTATAAGAATTCGTGAAAAGGGCGCATTTAGCTCAGGCTCAGCTGAGTTAAAACTGCAGTACCGACAGGTATTGGCTGATATACGTGATTTGCTGGTAGAAAAAGAGGGCAGTGTTTCCATTGAAGGGCATTCTGATGACCAGCCCATCAGCACCGCTCGCTACCGTTCCAATTGGGATTTATCGGCCGCGCGGGCAGCGTCAGTAGCCCACGAAATGTTACGCGGAGGGGTATTAGAGAAAGAACGCTTTACTGTTATCGGGTATGCGTCGACTAAACCACTGGCTCCCAATGATTCACGAGAAAATAGGGCGCGTAATCGGCGAGTTGAGATGGTTATTTTCCAAGGCTCGGATACTGAATATAAAAAATCGCTTAATGATCTACGCAAAGTTGATCCCTACTACAATCAGATGGATGTTAATTCCGTGCTAGAGTATGAAATGCCGGACGAAGAGATTTTTTAACATGATGCCGTTGTTACAAAAAGGTGAGACTAGGACTAGAAAATAATATGGGTACACAGGAACGTCGCCGCTTTTTCCGTATTAATGATTCGCTAAAGTTGAGCTACCGCGAACTGTCGGATGAAGAGCTGGAACAGCAGGTTGAAGGCGATACGCCTCAGAATCCATTAGCTTCGCTATATACGTGCGATCCTCGAATTGCTGAAATCATTGAGCATATCAATAATACTGCGCCGGAATTGAGCGAGTTAGCGGGATTGTTGAACAAAAAGATCGATTCAGTGATTAATCTATTGGCAGTAGAAAGTGGCATTATTCACGATGTGGCTTATCATATGCATGAGGTCAACGTCAGCGCCTGTGGCATTGGTTTTCAAAGTGATGAACCCTTTGCAGTGGGTGCAGTCATGAGTATTGATATGATACTGACACCGACTGATCAGCATATTGTAGCAGTGGGAAAGGTCGTTTCTTGTGAAGCGGAATCGAATACGGAGAGCAATGCCCACTATGTTCGGGTCGATTTCGAAAACATTAGTTCGGTTGACCAGGAAATGCTAATTCAGCATTTGGTTAAGCGCCAACTTGTCTTGCATCGTGAACAAAAAGCCAATGCGCAGCAAGGCGAGGCAGATGCTGAGAAATAAGCAGCCTGTATGCCAACAATACATGGTCTAATAAACGACTCTAATGGAAACAACCCAGCATCTTACCTCCTGACCGGAACCAAGCTCGTCTAATAGCTATTTTTGTAAGATATATCTTACATTAAATTCAGCATTCTCCTCTTGGTAAAAGCTTCCCTTGCTTCATAATACGCCACGTTTAGGGAAGAATACGCACATGGATGTGTCTGACCAAGGACGGTCAGTAACTTGACTTAAACAGTGGCGGCTATATTGATAAATGGATTGGTGTGGCCGCTATCTATCTGACCCGCGTTATCTCAGCGTATTACATACAAAGATTAAATAACTATAAATGAATAGTCTCCCCATATCCTAGGCAGCTTTTTACTTTCTCCAAATCGGCTGATAAGTGTTAGGGAAAACGGCCCTGATTGCTGAGCTAAGCGATAACAAGCGTTACTTTTTATGGTTAACGGAACTGCATTTCTTGATGCTGACGAGCGTTTGTAAACCAGACTAGCTGCTTTTTCTAGCGTAAACCTGTCGCTAAAATACCACACACACCCGCATTTAGGTTAGAATATCGCGATTGAAGATTGGCGGTGTCTGTATTTACGAGCTCCAGTTATGGTCGATAAGGCTTTTGTCGCCATGTTTTTGCAACACAGTGTCTTTGCAATAATGTTGTTGCAACCGTAGGGCGCTTAATTATGGGGTAAAAGTAGTATGATTTTGTTGGTCTTGTTTACAGCGGCGGTTGCTGGCAGCATTGGTTACTACATTGCCCTAAACACACAACGTCGTAAGGCTCAGGCTTTTTTTGACGAAACTATAGCAGGGTTGCAACAGGATAAAACGGAGCTGGAAAACAAACTGGCTGAATCTTCGCAAAAGCTTGCAGATACTGAGTACAAGTTGTCTGAAACTGAAAAAGATTGCCGCCATCTCCAACAACAACTTGAACGAGAAAGAGATAATAAACAAACCCACTAGTCCCCCCCCAGCTTGACCAGGCAATTTGCTTGAGTAAATTATATGTTACATGTAAGTTAAATGGGCTCAGTTGTATGACTATAAAGTGCTAGTTTGATTTTTTTTGATGCAATAGAGCTATGTTATACACAGCTTGTCTTAAAAAAACCTCAGCTGACTAATGATTGATAACTGTTTTGGCTGGAGCCATACGTTGGTTTTTTATCTTATTGATAAATAAAGAGAAATAAATTTATTTTTGATATTGGTTGATTCTCGGGGTAATAGCATGTTATGCCGTGACTAACCCGTTTCATTTATTTTATGCACTAAGTTATCCACAGATTCATCGACATCAGCGGGCTGTCTTGTAAGCAATAAGGCTGGGTAAGGCTGTTGCTCCGTCACTATTAGCTTGGCTTGATTGTGCCGCGCTCAATCACCTTAGAGTGTGGCTTCACTCAATGCTGTTCTCGGCCAACGCAGCACAAAACAAGCGCCACCTAGGGTAGAATCGCTGACGTTAATGGTGCCTCCGTGTCTTTCGATGATGCGCTTTACGATAGCGAGCCCGAGGCCATACCCTCCCGTCGCCTTGGCTCGGCTGGTTTCCAGGCGGGTAAAGGCCGTGAATATTTTTTTTCTGTCGCTTGCTGGTATACCTGGGCCATTATCGTTAACTGCGATGCAACATTCGGTGTCGGTTAGAGAGAGGCGGACAATAACCTTGCCGTCAGCATAACGCTCTGCATTGCGTATAAGGTTGCTTAATGCCCTCGCCATTAAGTGCGCTTCAAAGTCAACTCGCTGATCAGTGAAGTTAGGTAATTCCATCGTAATAGACAGCCCGGGGTAGCGGCGCTGCCAGGAGTCGAGCTGCTCCTTAAGCCAGTTATCGATATCTAGCGACTCAATATTAAGTCGAAATGTATCAGTTTCTACCTTAGCGTAATTGAGTAATTCTTCAATGAGTTCATCGATTTCATCAATGTCCAGTTTCATTGATCTAATATGGTCCGCATCAACGGGGCTTTCAGCCTTATTGAGCATCATCTCTAAACTGAACTTTAAACGCGACAATGGTGTTCGAAGCTCATGCGAAATAGCATTACGTAACTCTTTTTGCGAAGATATAAGGTATTGGATACGCTCAGCCATTTGATTAAATGCGCCCGCTACAGGATAGATGGCAGAGCTTTTGGTGATTCTTAGACGAGTGGTAAAGTTGTTTACACCAAATTTATTGGCTGCAATGTTTAGTTCGTTAAGGTCTCTTATCAATGGCCAAGACCAAATTAAGATCGCTATCGCTACTATTGAGTAAAAAAGTGGAATAATCCAGGATTCCTGCTGTTGGCTCGGCGGTTTTGTTAATGGTCCAATGGCAATAATACCGTCGTATGCTGCCATTTTTCGATAATAGATTTTTTCGCCCGCATCGTTGTATAGTATAACAACTTGCCGCGCTGCCAACTCATCACTAATTGAGGGTGGATAGGCTAAATCCTTATCGTGAAGAATAGTAAATGGTACCTTGAGTTGTTGCGAGAGCTGACTGACTACTTGGGCTTTTTGTTCGGCATCCGTTGCACTTTTTAGCTGAGTTTCTATAAAAAGAAAAGCTCCCTTGAGATTTGTTGCGTCGCGTCTATCTGTTTGCGATATGGCTTGACTTGCTAGTAGATTGTCGAGCAGCCAGGCAGCGACAATAATAATTGCAATGACAACGAAATAAGTGCGGAGAAAGAAACTGGTGGTTGATAGCTGCTTGTTTACCATGGATGAGATGCTCGCATATTTAGCTATATATCCTCTTGGTTTTAGTTGTTGGAAAGCTAATCTGTTCGATGTTAAGCAGTTTAATTCCATGCGTCAGGTACAAATAGATAACCTTTCCCCCAAACGGTTTTTATGCGATAAGGTTTTTGTTGGTTATCATCCAGTTTTTTTCGGATACGAGAAATTCTCACATCAACCGTACGATCGAGCCCATTGTAGTCGATACCTTTCATTGCGTGGTAAATATCATCTCGACTTAGAATTTTACCGTGGTTACTGGCAAGCAGCCAAAGTAGGTCAAATTCTTGTGTGGTAAGATCAATATCCTTATTATCTAACACAGCGCTTTGTGAGTCTCGGTGAATAGCCAGTTTGCCGAAAGTCAGTCTATTGGTTTGTGGCGCTGCTGTGGTTTCAGTCGAAGCTATTTGGTTTTTATTGCGGCGCAATAAGGCGCGAATACGAGCTAACAATACCCGCGGTTCAACCGGTTTAATAACATAATCATCTGCACCTAGCTCTAAGCCAACGACCTGATCAATGTCGCTACTTTTAGCGGTGAGCATCAGGATAGGGATAGTTGATAGCTGTCGCAACAATCGACAAACTTCTAGGCCATCAATGCCGGGCAACATGAGGTCCAGCACGACGATGTTTGCTGAGCTGCGTTTAAATGCGTCGATGGCCCCATCGCCGCGGTGCTCGGTAGTGACAATAAATTCATGTTGTTCTAGAAATTCTTGTATTAGCTTTGCCAGGCGCTCGTCATCTTCAACGAGTAGTAAAGCGTATTTGTGATCTTGTCTGACTTGGTCATGGTGCATAGCTAGAATAGGCTCCAAGCGTGGCGGCGGCGGCGATTTTTCTGCGCGGCCTTGTGAATAACACTTAAGATGGAGACTGTAGTGGAGGCAACTGTATTAGCGTGAACCACAGCTGCATCGATTCCTTCCGTGTTAGCTGGTAACGCTGAGTTATTCAGAATTAGTTTATAGTTAATGCTCTTGGTAGCATGGATGGGCACAATTTTGTTTCCGGCTGTGAGATTATTCCAGCAATCAATTAATGCATTTTGTTGAGATGAGTAGATGCAGAAATTGTTAGCCTGATTGGTTTGCCAGATTAACTCAACTTTCATTGTGCAGGAGCGATCTTTACGTTCAGTCATGCAGAGTTTGGGGCGGGCAATGAGAGTGCCCGATAATGTAGCGTGATTTTTATCAGTCACAGAAATACCCGCCGCCATTTGTGGTATGGCAATTAGGAGGCTTATGAGCATAAAGGCGCTACTATGTAAGAGTTTATTCTTGCGGATATGATCTACTCCGTGTGGTTGCTGCTATATTTGGTTGATACTGTATTTAGTGATTCTGTATTTAGTTGATACTATGTGCGGCCAACTATTATGGCCCTTACTATAAGGGCCTGTGACATTATAATAAAACCAGTTATCTAGAATCGATACAATAGCCCGATAAAATAGGTCGAAAGATGATTATCATCAACAATAGGGCTTGCTTTTATCTCGTCACCTAATGTTTGGTATTCTAGTACACTAACCAGCTGCCAATGGCTCGATAGCCGATAAGCTAAACTCAATTTAAAAAATAGATTAGTTGTACTACTATCAGCTTCATAACGTGATCTTGCTTCTGTTGTTTCGTCTGCTCTAATACCATAGTAGTAATCGACGAGTTGTTGCGATTTCCAACTGAAGCCTAATGAAGGCACTAGCTTAATATTCTCCCATCGATATGGCAGGCTATAGGAAAACCATAGTTCTTGGCCATTATGTGTTGAGCTAATATCAGTCAATAGTTGGCTGTGGAGTTCACCATGGGGTAGGGTGTAAATTATTTCAATACCGCTTTCAATAGAAAGATCGCGGTCCGGAGGGTCTTCTGTATCAGTTGTGCTACTAGTCTCGCTATCAGCGGTTGGGGGCTCAGGAGAGTTACCAGGGTTAGCTGGTGGAATAGTAACTTCATCTTCTGCTGCCACTAAGTCGACTATACCTGATAGGGAAAATGACTCATCATTGATATGAGAGAAAAATGTTTTCTCATTACCATAAGTAACGATAGCATTGAGACTCATATTATCGTTAGCATAGAGCGTTAAACCTAAGTCGCCATTATCAAAAAAGAAATGATTGCCAAAATAGGCAATATCGACAAACCAGTAAATATTAATATCATCAGAGTTAATTAAGGGATTAGTGCGGCGCCCAGCACCGCCCCCAATACCGAGCTGCCAGCGGCTAAATTCACGGCAACCATCTTCATCACAATAGACGTCGGGGGTCATGCTGGGGTCTGCTGCCTGGTTGCTTTGGTCCGCTAGGCACAGTTTGCCGTAAGAGCTGCAAAGTAATAGAAATAGACAAGCTGTCAGCAAAACTGTTGTTTGATAGGGCATAAGTAATAAACGGCTTGGTAGTTTGGTCACAGATATCACACTTTAATGATGGCATATTGAGCCTTGGTAATCTTAGTCAATTCGTTTCAAAATTGTAACTAAATGTAATTTGAGCTAATTCGCTAGGGTAATAAGGCTGCGGTTGGGTATATTGAAACCAGATATTAACAATTGAGTTACACTTTAACTGTACAATACCAACAGAATCTCGCTTGGCCCGGGGCTATGATTAATAAGGTACAACTGAGATGGCTGGTAAACGGTAAACATTGTTATTACACCGGTTTAGTTATTACACCGGTTTAGGAATAAATGAAACCTTAGTATATTCAATGCTTTCGTGGCCCTGCCATCGACTAACACAAGGCTTTTAGGTTGATTAATATAGGCAAATGAACATGATGAGTATGAAGCGCATAGAAATCTGTAGGAGACTGGTTAAGCCAACTCTTTGTCTTAGTCTCGCTGTCAGTTTAACTGGATGTTTAAATGGTGGTTCAGGTGGTTCAGATACGGATAACACTGATTCGCCAGACCCTATTGTTGAGAAAGAAGTCGGCTTCTTTCAGGAAGTACAAAGTGATGAGCAGTTAGTTGCTCACGTGACTCGCCAAATAAATCGTAGTGATGATGAAGTAGAAGAGGGAGTTGGTGAACAACCTGTTGCGGCGATTGAACTGGATAGTGGTTCGGATAATGCCGGTGAATCTACTGGCGACTTTAGTGGAACTTATTTACAAGAGCAGGGTGTCGATGAATCTGATATCGTAAAATATGATGGTACCCATCTCTATGTTGTGGAGCAGCCCAATCAACTCTATGGTTGGATTGCGATCGATAGTGTGATTGAGCCCATTGCGATTGCGTCAACGCCACCGGGTGTGAAGCCTACATTAGAAGAAGATTATGGCAAGATTCGGGTATTAGAAACGAGTAGTGAACCCGCCGGAGCCACTGAAGTGGGCACGATTACTTTATCGGAACCGAACCTTCGTATTGATGGTTTATTCTTATTGCCTGCCGGTGAAGGCGATGCGGCGCCGCCGTTGATGGCCGTAGTGGGGGCAGGTCAACTCAATTACCGGTGGGATTACTGGAGCATTGCCAGCCAATGGTCTGGTGGCAGAACGGCGCTGATTATTGAAGATATATCTAGTCCTGCTGATAGTAAAGAAACGTATAAGCTTGAAATAGAGGGCCATTTAGTAACTTCGCGTCGAATCGGTGATGTGGTCTATTTAGTGACACGCTTTTACCCTAATGTGTCTAATGGGCTGTTTGAGCTTGACGAGAATACCCAGGTCGAGGAGCAGTCATCGAATGCTGACTTAGATACGCTGGCTGTTGCAGAGTTAATGCCGGCTAAGGTAATTAATGATGGCGAGCAATCAGCGCTGCTAGCGGCTACCGACTGTTTGATTCCTAGTTCCGACAATTCAGGTGATAGTTATTATTACAATACCTTTGTGACGATAACCGCCATTAATCTACGTGATCCAGAGGCATTCAAGTCTATCTGTTTCGATGCCCATACGGATGGTTATTATGCGTCGCAGCAGGCAATCTATTTTTCTGGTTATGATTGGCAAAATCACCGTACAGCTATTCATAAATTTTCGTTTCAAGATGGGCAACCAGTCTATGCTGGTAGCGGTTCTGTCGCTGGTAACCTGGGCTGGCGCAACCCATCTTTTCGTTTTGGTGAAAGAAACGGTATCCTTCATGTGGTGAGTTCGCCAGATAATTTATCAGTGGTTAACGATATCCTGCCATTGACCACCGAAGAAAATGATGTGCTGACCGGTCATAGACTAACATTACTGCAGGAATCGAGTACTGCTTTTGCCCTCGAAGAAGTAACTCATATCCCCAATGCTGAAGCACCTACACCTATTGGTAAACCGGGTGAGGACGTGTTTGCCGTCAGGTATACTGGAAATCGGGCTTATGTGGTTACCTTTAGACGTATTGATCCACTCTATATTATTGATATCAGTGACAGTAGCAAGCCCACTATTACTGGAGAGCTTGAAATACCGGGGTTTTCTTCTTTGTTGCACCCAGTAGGGGATAGTTTATTACTCGGTTTTGGTCATGATGCGGATGAAGAGGGTGTTCAGCTTGGTTATAAAGTCGAGCTGTTTGATGTATCCGATGCCACTGCTCCCGTCTCTATCGACAGTGTTGTGCTTGGTGATCGCGGCACTTATAGTGGGGTTGATGGAGACTATCATGCATTAACTGTTCTGCCCGCAAATGCAGAGCGCAATCTTCGCTTTGCGTTACCGGTTGATCGCTATGGAGAGAATTTTCGGTGGCAGGATACTGGACTGCACCTCTATGAGGTTGATGGCGCAGATACCCCGAGTACAGCATCGATTGTTAGCAAAGGCGCTTTAATTATTGATGAGTTCGATAGCACCAACGGCTGGGGCTATCCCCAAGGACGGCAGCAGCGTTCAGTCATACATGGTGACGCTGTACACTATGTGCATGATGATGATGTGTATTCTGCTACCTGGGGAAATGCTGATACTTTAGTTGGACCGCAATAGCTGAATATCATTCTTTCCGTTAGCAGTGGCGAGCATGTTCTCTTTGGCTTGCCGCTGCTTTTTACTCTTCCTGCCAGCCTCCTACCGATAAGTACCTCTACGTAACACGAGACCCTATGGTTTTTGCACTCAACGCGATAAACTGGCCGCTTTTGTTTTTAACGGAGTTGGTGTTATGTCACAGTCGTTTAATCCATTTGACGAGCCAGAAACGAAACCAGCGAGAAGTAGTGAATGGCAGGCTAAGCGTCGTATTGGTCAAGCCTTACGTCAGCTGACAGAATGCTTGGTCACCTGTACAACTCCAGCCAACGAGTTGGAAGAATTGGCAACTATTTTGGAAACGCTGCCGCAACGCTTGACTGAAGCGCCGCGGTTGTTAGGCAGAAATGCCTATATAACAGCGGATGAGCAGCGCTATGGCTCACGTAGCTATCTAGGTTATGAATTGAATCCCATTGGTGGCATGAGTAATCCGATTGCACCGCCACTACACGTCCATGTTGAGGGCGATACTGCTCATGGCTCTGTGCATCTAACCTGGCAATATGAGGGGCCGCCAAATTGTGTTCATGGTGGTTGGATTGCTGCTCTATTTGATCAATTTCTTGGGGTAGCACAGGTGATTTTAGGGCAGCCTGGCTTAACCGGCGCGTTAAATACTACCTATCATAAGCCAACGCCCCTGTGTACGGATTTGCGCTTAGTCGGTAAAGTCGTTTCAGTTGAAGGACGAAAAAATAAGTTGAGTGGCGAGATGTGGGCGGGTGATATTCTAACAGCCAGTTGTGAAGCACTGTTTATCTCTGTCACACTGGATAAATTTAAAAGCTTGGTTACTAAGCCTCAGGCGTAAGTACCCTGAAAATAGAGTTAGCCTTGCAAATAACATTGTACATAGACGAACTAGCGACAAGCTTGCCTTGGTTTTTGGCGAAGCGCTCGAGCAAAACAGGGCTGGATTGGATAGTAAGCTATAACAATTAACTGGGTTGGTTCTTCTTTTGAAAATTACCGTCTTGTGGCCATTGTTGTGAAGTGTCCTTGCGCCTGTCGGTCCCGCTGCGCCTGTCGAAGTCCCAGCGCTCAAGTCGGATCTGTTGGCGTCGGTCAGGATTACAACGACGATCAACGTAGGAACGGCGGTCAATCGTTGAGTCATTAGTCATAGCGCCTCCTATACATTGTTGGTTATGGATTGTTGGTAACTCATGGTGGGTGAATGTGGGCAGTGTCGCATTCCCATTAATACCCCGTTTATAGTAATACTGATTGGCATTCTTGGCTACTTCATTCGCCTTCTAAAAATAGGCTGATGATATAGCGAATAGCTTGAGTGTGTGCTTTTTGTTCTTTTTGACACATCTTACTAACGCGGATCATAGCAATCGTTAGTAGTATGTGCGTGCTTGTTTACATTGGAAAAGCTGACTGTTATGGTCATTTACAGAAAATAGAATGAGTTAAGGCACCTCTGAATAATGAGGAAATGCTTCAGC
>JANQMK010000260.1 GCA_028280085.1 Pseudomonadales bacterium | reverse complement strand
GCTTAGCCTATGTAAATGGTGAGTCTCATTGCGTGGGCTATTTGTCAGACCTTCGCAGTGATACCAGAGTACGCAAAGGTTTGCAGTTAGCACGGGCCTATCGTTATCTCAGTGAAATTCACCGGCATGATCCGTGTGACTACACCATGACAATGATTTTTCTCGATAATGAAGAGGCGGAGAATGCGCTGGTCGGGGCTAGAGCAAATCTACCCGAATATTTGCGAGTCGCTTATATTGACAATTCAGCGATTATGCTCAACCGAAAACGGTCTACCATTACCGTTCCGGGGGTGGTCTTTCATACGGCAGATCGGCAAGTGCTGCCGAAGTTGTTGGCGTTTTACAATAAAACAAACCAAAATCGACAGTTTGCCCCGGTATACCAGTTAGCGGATTTCACGAACAACACATTCCTTGGCCTGCACGTTGACGATATTGTGTATGCTACCCGTGGTGAAGAAATCGTGGCGATGGCTGCCGCTTGGGATCAGGGCGAGTTTCGTCAAACCTATATCGAAGATTACAATCGTTTGTTTGCGTTGGCGCGTCCCTTATACAACCTGTTTTCCAGAGTATCGCCATTAAAGGCTTTGCCAGATAAGGGGCAACGCGTCCCCTTTGCTTATATTGCGATACAAGCGGTGTATAACAATGACATTGACATTTATCGTGCGTTGCTCAGGGAAGTTTACAACCGAAGTTATGGCAAACCGTGGCATTATCTTATTCCAAGTTTTACTGAAAACGATCCGGCTAGGAATCTACTGGATGATTACCTGACAATGGAAGCGGGGGGGACGTTGTATCAAGTGAAATTTGCCAATGACTCCATGCCGCCGCTCAGAACGAATTTAGAACCCTATATAGAGATTGCGAGAATATGAATGCGCCCATGAATAATGCTGTATTAACAGAGAATACGACTAAAGTAGAGCTGCCCAGTTTACCCAAAATAAGCGACCCCCGTGTTGCAGTGCTGATTTGCTTGTGTGCTTACGTCACGGTGGGGATAACTTTTCTTGGCTTTAATCGAGCATTTTCTCAGATTGCGCTAATGGTGTTTGTAGCTGTTATATTTGAAATGGGGATGACGCGGTTACTTTACCGTAAATGGATATTTCCCATTAGTGCGATCATTACTGCAGTGGGGTTAGGTATTTTAGCCAATGCAGCTCATGGTCTGTGGTTACCCTTAATTCCGGTTATCATATCGTTGGCTTCTAAATATGTTGTTACGTTTGATAACAGACATATTTTCAACCCGAGTCTCTTTGGACTAGTTGCCGCTATTATGATTAGCGATGGCATGATCAGTCCTTCACCTGCATATCAGTGGGGCGGGGATAGCTATATCGCTATAATTGCCTTTATCATCACATTGGCAGTGCTGTTGTTTGTAGCGCGAATCGGTCGTACCACGCTGGTGCTAGCTTTCATTGGCCTTTACACCCTGACATTGTTAATTCGTGCTTATTACTTGCAGTGGCATGTGCCAGCTGAAACTATCATCCTGGGGACACTTGCAACACCCGCTTTTTATCTCTTTACCTTCTTTATGATTACCGACCCTGCTACCTCACCGAAAGGTTGGCGGCAGCAGCTTTGGATGGCATTTTTCATCTGCGCTGTCGATCTATATCTCCATACGGTGGAGTCATTGTCGACTTTGTTTAAAGCGGGTTTCCTGTATTTTTCCATGGTATGGCTTTATCGTCATGGTGGTGCAGCAGTGGCAAATCCTGCAATGGTGATAACTCGATTCCGAGGTGCATGGCGAAGAATCCTCTTGGTAACTGGCGTTACTTTGCTGAGTGTTTTGGCACTTCTACCAACGCAAACTAATTCTGCAATAGTTGACCTCGGATTTGGTTTTAAGGAGATTTCGGCTGAAGCGGCGGGTATCGTAAGCGAGCCCAGTGATGTCGCGAACCACGTTGATGAACGCATAAAACATATTGCTAAATGGTTGCTCTCTGTCGGTGATGCCGTTGCTTTTGCAGATGTTAATAACGATGGCTTATCCGATATGTTTCTGACTTACCCTCTCAAGAATGCTGAAGCTCGGGCTGCGCTCTATATCAATCGAGGTAACATGACTTTTAGTCGACAACCCATTCCACAACTCACAGAATGGTTCTCTGATTACAAAAAATATGGATTGCCGAGTGGTGCGTTGTGGTTAGATATCGATAATGATAACGACCAAGATTTATTGATGCTGATTAGTTTTGGTTACTCACGCTTGTTGATTAATCAATTTTCAGAAACCGGTAAAGTCACTTTTGTTGATGGCTCGGCAGCGTGGGGGCTCAATGAATACACCACATCAATTACCGCTAATACGTTCGATGTCAATCGTGATGGTATGTTGGACATCATAATTGGCAATGCAAGTTCGACTCACTTGACGGGCTATGAGTCTGCCGAACCTTTTAATATCTTCGCTCTACCTGCTGCTGAATATGACGGAGACCGGCGTATGTTGAATTTTATGCATCGTAGTTGGGGTAATGCGAACAATGGCGGAGAAAACTACCTGTATGTCAACCGAGGAAAGCAATTGGCAAGGCTAAGTAACGATGTTACAGGTATGACTAATACTCGTTGGACTCTCGACATTGCAACGGGGGACCTTAATGGTGACGGTTGGACCGACTTATACATGGCCAATGATTTCGGTCGAGATCAGTTGTACCTTAACAATGGTGATGAAACCTTTACCGAGATAAAAGGCTCGTTGGCTGGAGACATGGGTAAAGACACCTATAAAGGTATGAATGCAACGATGGCCGATATGGACGGCAACGGCCTACTAGATATCTATGTATCTAATGTCCATGCGCCCTTGCAAGCTGAAGGCAGTCTCTTATGGTTGAACGATGGTACTGTTGATGCCAACGGCCATCAGGCCTTTACAGATATGGCTATGGCGAAAAATATGCTCAATGAAAATCGTTTTGGCTGGGGCGCAGCAGCGGGCGATCTCGATTTGGATGGTCGTCTAGACTTGATTCAAGCTAATGGTATGGTGGATGATAGTTTCGACGAACTTTATGAGGGTTGCCCTGATTATTGGTATTGGAATGACAAGATAGCACTCACCGGGCCTGATATCCATGGTTATGCCGATCGTTGGGCAGATATTAGAGGACGATGTATTTTCCCCAATCAGCTCAATCGTGTCTATCTCAATCGGGGACGTTATTTTGTCGATGTTGCTGACCGTGTGGGTTGGACAAAAGGAGGGGAATCACGTGGTATGGCCATGGTAGATTTAGATAACGATGGTGATCTGGACGTCGTTGTCACTGGCCAGTTTGACCCTGTTAGTATTTATGAGAATACGGTAACGGATAAGCGGTGGTTAGGTATCGAATTGTCTGGCAACGGTGTCAGTTGTAGTCGCGATGCGATCGGCAGTAAACTCAATTTGCATATCGAAACGGCGGACGGTGTGGTGAAGATGATTAGGGAACAGCATGCGTCTAATGGCTTTCATGCGCAAGGCGATCATCGTCATCTCTTTGGTTTGAAATCGCTGGTAGCTGAAGAAGTAGGGCTTGACATAACTTGGTGTGATGGCCAGGAAGAGAGTATCAATATCGCAGAACTCAATCGTTATCATCATATTAAACAGGATTAAGCGGTGACTGATCATTTGGCTGACTATAATCGGAAAGATGCAAAGGAACGATTTGTATTTCTACGAAACTCGCTGCTCAATGCCGACTTCAATTTTCAACCTAGTGGTTGGCGTTATGCGGGTGACGTGCAAGATTTGAAGAGAGGGCCGGTCAGAACACAGATATGTAACGAGGAGATTGTACTGTTTAAAACTGCTACCGGTGACATTGTAGCGACGCAGGGGCGATGCCCTCACATGAATGCGCCACTATGGCAGGGCAAAGTAGTGGAGAACAGCATTCAATGTCCAATGCATGGCAGGCGTTTCAACGGCCGCAACGGGGCTTGTCAAAGTCATGGCAGCGATAACGTGCGATGCTTTCCCACGCGGGTGCTCGGTACTCATATTTTTATAGCCGCTGACGCTAATTCTGCACCGGTATTTCCATACTTCGACGAAGCGCCGCATACGGCTTTTGCTTATGGGCGAGCAATTTATGATGTGGTGAATGTACCCTGGTATTTGGTTTTAGCCAATGGCTTTGATGTTAGCCACTTTCCGTATATTCATGGGCGTGAGGTATTAGGCGATAGCGGTCCCTTATTTAAGGGACACAATCGTATCGATATTCAATACGCTCTTCGCAATACGAGTCAATTAGTGACGGATCGTCTATTACGTCGCCTTGCCGGCGATAAAGTCCAACTGAATTATCGGGTTTTTAATGGTAATACTGTATTGCCAATGACGATTGTAAAGGACAAGGCCAGCTATATATGGATTGATGTTCAGCCCGTCGATCAACGACGAACTCGAGTGACCATGATTCCGGTCATGCGGGTTGACCGCCAGCCTATGTGGCATCGTTATTTAAATGGAGTTTCATTAGCGTTAAGAAGTGTTTTTATTAAGCACTTTTTTACAGCAGAACTGCCTTATATAGAGAATATAGAATTAAGACCTACTATGTTGTCACACAACGACTTGCCGATGATGGAATTTTTGCACTGGTTAAAACAGCAAAATCCCGCTGTGGTTGAGGCTAAAGGCAACACCAAGCTAATTCCACTTCAAGCTGAAATGGCCCAATAGAAGGCAGCTATGGCTAGAGTGAAGGCATCTGCCGTTGACAAGTTTTTTGCGATCATTGATGAACCTCAACGCAGCTGTGATTTTACAGTCTTTGTTGTTCTTGACAGGCGAGGTTTAACCATAGACTCGTTAAAAGAGAAGCTTGAGTCTGGCTACCGTATTGCTTTGCAAATCTACCCAAAGGCCGCCAGTACATTTTGTAATGGCTATTGGCAAACCAAAGATAAGTTAATGTCTGAGATTGCTATTGAATACAGCAATTTAATTGATCCCTACCAATCCTTGGCCCAAACCTATTCTAAACCTATCGATCTAAGCCAAACGCCTCAGCGCCAGATTCTGTATGTTGATAAAGAAAATGATATTGCGCTGCTTTTTTTCCAGTTCCACCATGCTCTTGGTGACTTTGCTTCCGCCCTGCTGTTTCTGCAAGCTCAGTTAGCTAGCGCCTTTAGTGCCGATGACAAGATGCCCTCTACTGCAACTGCAGCGCTGGATTTTCGCATTGCGAGCGAAAGCTCAAGCGATACCAGAGTCGATAAACCCAAACGATCTCGGTATACGACAGCGCGATTCGGTGATTTCAATGCCCGCAATGCGGAAAAGTCTGCTTATAACATCTGTCTCGATCGCGACAGAATAATACAATATATCGACAGCCTTGATTTTGAGGTGAGTTACAGTAACTTATTGCAGTCATGGTGTTATCTGGCATTGACCAGAGTATTGCCGGTCGATGCTGTTGCGAATCAGATGGTTATGACGGTCCCTGTTGATATTCGCCGAGTGCCTTTCTACGGCTTTGGCAATGGTAGCGGTCTTATTAAATTGGCTATTGAAAATCGCGCAGATTACAAATTGTCTGAGGTGGTGGCGCTGCGGAAAAGAAAGTTGCGGGAATTACTTGATCGGGGAGATTGGCAAGTAAAAGTACCTTGGCTATTAGAGATAATGCCCTATAGTTGCCTGCGTTTTTTAATTCGTGGGGCTAATCACTTGAACATTGGGGATCATGGTACGACGATTTTTTCTAATCTTCTGCAATCCACCGATGCGCCTCTAGAGGACCCACGTTTGCGACTCAAGAGTCTAAATGGTATCGCCCCACTTAATTATAATTATCCTTTTACTTTGAATACGATAAGCTTGGGGCGTTATACTAACCTAACAATAACTTATAATAACAGTATCGAGGGTACGAAGATTGCGACGGAGTACTATGATCAACTGCGCGAGATTATACTTGCCGATATTCCGGATGTTATGACGCAGATCGAATGACAGTATATGTTGAAGGTAACTATAGAACTACTTAGCGATCGGCCCATTGAAGTAAAGTTGGCAGTATGAAAATGTCGAATAGCCAAGCGGTTGCGATGGTCAAAGAAATCATCACACCCATAATATAATTGACCGAAAGCGGCGAGAAACTCAGAATAGAAAAACCGCTACACAATACGATAGTTGTTATGGTGATGGCTGGAATGGATTTACGTATGGCGATATCGACAGCTGTCTTTGAATTTTTACCCTCACGGCGCGCCTGTTGGTATTTCCAAACAAAATGGATGGTATCATCGACCACAATGCCAAGTGTCACGCAAAAGATCACTGCTACGGCCAGATTCACTTGTGAAACAAAAATACCCCAGAGGCCAAATACCACCAATGCCGGAACACTATTGGGGAGTAGGGTAATCAGCCCAACTTTTACCGAGCGAAAGCTAATGCAGAGCAGTGCTGTAACGGTGATTACCATAATGATGTTGCCCTTCATCATGCTATCGATATTGCGTAACCCGATATCGTTATACATAAGAGAGACGCCTGAACCAGGATGTTTGAGCAGCGGGGTATTTTTTTTCAGCCATTCTTGTATCTGCTGATGCATCAACATAAATTCTCGGCTCTTACTGGCTTTGAATGTTGCGTACACGCGTGTGGCATTTTTTTCGTGGCTAACGATGTCATTGCGATTGCTGTTTTTTAAAGACAGTTCGTAGAGTAGAAAATATTGGGCGGCTAATTCCCGACTCTGTGGGACTCGATAATATTCCTCGTTGTCATGATGCATGACCTGATTAATACGAGCCATTAAATCGCTGTAACTGCTAACTGCTACCGTTTCAGGCAGGGATCTTAAGTAACTGGTAAAGGCCGACAGCTGCTGCAGATACTGCGGATTGTTAATACCGCCGGGCTCGGTAGTCGCAAATGACCAGCCCAGACGATCGAAGCCAGTAATCTTGTTCGAGACTTTATCGATGGTTTGTCGAAATGGTACCGATTCATCGATATAGTTTACCAAATTGTCGTCTAAGACGTTGCGGCTGTTTTGACTGGAGACAGCAATAATGAGTATGCCAACAATGATCATCGTGGGAAGCGTCAATATTCTGGGAATGTTATCGATATAGCTTTGTTCAACACGGTCCAGACTCTGAATGAATACTGGTGTTACCTGATATTGACTGAGTATCCAGGGCAGGATACTGTAAATAATTAGCCAGGCGCTGATAACCCCCAGCGCAGTAATAGAACCGAGCGAACGGAAGGGTGGGGCATCGCTAAAGTTGAGGCTGAGAAAACCTGTGGCACTGGTCAACGTTGTTAGCAGTGTCGGATAAAAGTTGCGGGATAGGCTTGCAAGCGCGGCAGCGGTTTTGTCTGTCCCGCGGTTAATTTCGCGAATGTGGTCATTAAAGATATGCACGCAATCGGCAACCGCGACAGTAAGGATAATAACACCAGCAATAATATTGATTGGATTTAATTCGATATGCAGCCAACCGCCGACGCCAAAGGCGACAAGCGTACTGAGTATGATGACCAGCAGCGCCAACACAACGGTGGAGATAGACTTTAGAAAAACCGCTAACAAACCGAGGATGATTAGCAGTGCAAGTGGTATCAGGGTAATGCCATCTTTTACTGATAGTGTATTCAGTTCATGGTTCAGCATAACATGACCGGTAAGCTCGACCTTAATCGAGGGGAATGTCTCTTCCGCTTGTTTAGCGAGCTGGATCGCTGCTTTAGCCGCGGTTTTCACTGCATCTTTATCACCGATAGGGATGGCCATACTGACATCGACGACAGCTAGCTTGCCATCGGTGGATACCAGTGAGTAGAGTAGTTCAGGTTCGTTTAAGACGTGCTCTTTTAGATGTAGTAAGTCGGTACTTTCACCTCGGTAGAGTTGCCGTGTTGTGATCTCGTCGTTTTTTGTGATGACTTCGTTATAGTTGGCTATGGATTTTGCGCTTGCGGTATAAGGCTGTTCCAGACTATTGTTCGTTAGCCATTCAATAGCACGCAAGCCCTCGGATGTGAAAACGGTGCCTTGTCTGGGGATGACAACAAATGCAATGTTTTCGGTACTTGCATAGATAGTCTCCAATTCTAGGTGGGCGAGGAGAGAAGGATCGTCGGGATCAAAAAAATTGGTATAGTGAGCGTTGATTCGCAGATTCGACAGCCCAATTGCCGCTACCACAGTGAATGCCAGACCTATCAGTGCTATCGAGCCGCGAAAGCGAAAGATCGCCTCTACGTAGGTGTTGTGTACGTAGTTATTGTGCATGTTACCGGCCTATTTCAGCGACTTGTTTCATCTGATTGAAGCAGTCTATTTTAGTCGCCGCGCTTGAATAAAGGTATATCTCAGCAGAAAAAATTGGCGTAGACTCGGTATTATTCTAAGACTTTAAGTTGTACGTGTTGTTCTATCGTGGAAACACTTGCTATGTCTCTCAAAGAAATGTTGGGAAAACTGCGGTTGAGTTATCTGTTGTTTATTGGTGTGCTAGTGGCAACAGCGTTTGGCTTTTTTATTGTACAAAACTTAAATCTTTTGCCGGGTGGTGACGTTGCCTTTTGTAAAGTACTATGGTTGTTATTTGCGATTATCTTCTGGCTTGTAACGCCCAGCTGGCTGGCCTTTGATAAGGCTCTCTCTGCACCGGATCGACTGGCAATGCGGTTGTTTGCACTTAACATGTGGTTACGCGCGCTGATTGAGCTGTACATGATGTATGTGACCGTGAACTGGCACCCCTACTATGGTATCGGTCATGATTTGTTTTCTGTTGCGGTCCTGTTGATAGCGTTGTTGCGGTTTCAGCTCTCGCCATGGATTAAACTTTATCATCAGGTATTGGTTGCCATGTTTTTACTGGAAACCTACTTTGCCTGGTACATGCTGCACAATGTTATTGCCGACGAGCCTGTTTACTATGTGCCGCAAGATTCACAGCATAGTTTCGTGTTCGATCTAACGTGGGCTGCGGTTGTCGTTTTATTGGTTTACAAAATAGTTTTTTTACAGCGTTGGCTTCGTCTGGGCAAGAACCAAAGCGCCTACTTAAACCAAACTCGCACCGCCAAGCCGGAATGAGAGTAGAGCCCGAGCTGATTGACTAAGGAATTGGTAGCGGGGGCACGCAGCCATCTTATCCTGCTTTTTCACGCAACAGGCTTATCTCTTCTGCGCGATGATGTCGTAACACTATGATATATAAATAAAAAAGCTTAGTGTAAATTTGAATGCTTTGGCATATACAGGGCGGGGTAAGTTAGTCATGCGTATTCATTCCGGTTTCTAGTGTACAAACTTTCAGATATTTAAGTTTCTTAAAAGCTTAACCTGTATCGGCTAATATAAAATCGTACTTTAGATTAGACGATAAAATGACAAAGATGATTAAACGCACTTTAGGACAATCATTGGACGATCTGGATATGCGCCCTGTCGCACAGCAAGACTCCGCCAGTTTCGTACCGGACTTCTATCACGCATGATAGGGCTTGAAAGGTTTTGCGCAAGATTTATCCGAAGTTTATTGGAAGTTTATTGGAAGTTTGTTAGAGTTTTAATAGAAACCTGATAAACAGAAAATACATCGCATGAGCTTCACTCCGACGTTTCAAATCACACCCGCTTTGACCAAAATCCTGATGGATATTGAAGCATCACGGCAAGCCGTGTCTGCTTTGCCGATCACGGTGCAGGTTTTGGAGTCCTTACGGGAATCGGCTCGCCTGACTGCCACGCATTACTCCACACAGATCGAGGGTAACCGCCTGACGCAAGAACAGGTGAGTGAGGTTTTACAAGGCGGCACCTTTCCCAACCGTGAGCGGGATGAGCAAGAGGTCAAAAATTACTATCTTGCATTGGAATACACCGACCAGCTTATTCAAGATAACAGCAAGATCGTATCGGAAAAGCACATCCAAACCATTAACGGCCTTGTGATGGATGGCAAAAAGAAGGCTATGCCCTATCGTGATGGGCAGAATGTGATTAAGGACAGCGCCTCCGGCGGGATCATCTATATGCCACCGGAAGCTAAAGACGTATCTGCCCTCATGAGAGACATGGTGGCATGGATTAATGAGCAAAAAAAACAAGACGATTTTCCTGCGCCAATTATTGCAGCCATTGCGCATTATCAATTCGCAACCATTCACCCCTATTATGATGGCAATGGGCGAACAGCGCGATTACTCACGAATTTAATCCTGCATAAATCCGGTTACGGTCTGAAAGGAATTTACTCGCTGGAGGAATATTATGCGCGGAACTTGCAGGCTTATTATGATGCGCTGACTATTGGTGAAAGCCACAATTATTATTTTGGCCGTGCAGAGGCCGACATTACAAAATGGGTGGTATATTTCTGCGAAGGGATGGCGGACGCATTTGCGCAAGTACGCCTGAAAGCATCGGAAGCGGCGAAGAGCGGCGCGTCAATATCGGCAGATCAAAGCAGCCTTTTGCGAGAGCTGGACCAGCGGCAAAAACAAGTGCTATCACTGTTTAAGGACAGCAAGTTCGTAACAACAAAACAGATTGCCGAGCTTCTGCAAATTCACCCGCGCAGTGCATTAAACATCTGCAAACAATGGGTTGAAAACGGCTTCCTTATCCAACACGGCACATCCAATAAAACCCGTAAGTATGAATTGGGCGGTAAGTGGAGCGTGCTGCTAGATTAGGACCTTTATTTTAGCCACATGTCATTTGAAAAAGGCTCACTAAACCAACAATAATTTAGATAGCTGTCTTTTTGTTTTTCAAAGCAGGATTTAAACCTATGACCTTCAGTGGCTGCGCCGTTATGAGAGTAGAGCCCGAGTTGATCTACCAAGGAGTATTTACTGGAGAAATTGGTAGCGGGGGGCTACCAACATAGCCGACAACCTATTGAGTGTTCTTGAGGATTTTGGAAGAAATACATCTTCGATAGTATAATTTATTGATTTTATTGGATTTATATGATTTGTAATACATGTATTGTCTGCTATGGACTATCCTGGATCTGAATATGTACGGAAAAATGCTGTACGTTGGGTTGGTGTAGTGCTATTCTGTGTTTAGGTTAAAATACGTCTAATGAGGAGGCTAATATGGCTACGTCACGAATTGATATGCGCATTGATGATGCAATCAAGGCCGCTGCAGAAAAGGCCGCAGCCCTCAAGGGCATGAACAGCTTAACAGAGTATGTGGTACGCCTGATCGAGCAAGATGCCAAGCAGGTCATTAAAGAGCATGAATCCATTACCGTCAAAGATGATGTGTTTGATCGCTTTATGATGGCATGTGAGGCAGCTGAAGCCCCCAACCAGAAATTGCGCGAGGCACTGGAATACTCTAAAGACAAGGGCATTAAGTGAAACCGGGTGGACAATTTATAGAGCTAGATAAAGCCATCCATAATCGCAAGTCCTTTGACTGCGGACGGGACGAACTCAACAGCTTCGTTCGTCAGTTCGCAGTTCGCCACCGGGAAGCCGGTATTAGCAAAACAATGGTTTTGCCCACTGAAAACTCTGAAAATGATCTATTCGATATTTGCGCTTTCTACACTTTGTCTCACACTGAAATCAAGCGCGAAACCTTACCTACCAATCTACAAAAAAAACTTCCCCGCTATCCCATCCCTGTTATGTTAATTGCCCAACTTGCAGCGCACTCGCAAGCACAAGGTCAAGGGCTTGGAAAAGTGACATTGATTCGTGCGCTACGCCACTGCCTAGAGATCAATGCCCATTTGCCATCAAATGCCGTTGTTGTAGATGCACTGGATGATGGTGTGCAGGCATTTTACGAGCAATACGGTTTTAAGGTGCTAGATAGTCACGGTAATCGTGTTCGGTTGTACATACCTATGAATACCGTGTCTCAGTTATTTGTCTGAGTACGTTGTAACTAATTCATTTGAATCGACTATGATTTTTGAAGTCAACTTTTTTCAAGCTAGTTAGATTCAAATATCTTGTTAATTCTGGCCTAAATACTGTAATCATAGGTAGATATATAAAGATCAAAGTACAAAACGCTTTAATACAATTTATTGGTTCGTCGTCAGTATAAAAGGCTGATGTTCTTGGTTGGTGTGCTCAAATTGGGTAAGGTTCTATTGCGCCATCCTTGGTCGTATATGTAAGAAGTCCATTTTTAAGTGAAAGAACTAAGTTATGTCGAACGTGGAGTTTTACCTTTGCTTTGTCATAGTGTTTAACTACATCGTCAGCGATTTTATCTGGTTTAAGATCACTAATTTCTTTGCAAATTATAAATGTAAAGAAATCAGTTCACCTCACGTTGTTGGTAGCGGGGTAAATTGCGACTTAGCAATTTACAACCGGCATGGATGATGGGCTGGACGTGGCCACGATGCGTTGATAGGTCTCTATTGGTATAAATGACAGGCACAAAAAAAGCCACCTGAAGTGACTCTCTTGGAATAAAAATTGGTAG
>JANQMK010000223.1 GCA_028280085.1 Pseudomonadales bacterium | reverse complement strand
GATCTAGATTATCGACTACACCGTCTTGGTCGTGATCATTTTGTGTTGGAGCACAGCCGAACTGATTAACTCGTTCGCCCAACTGTGAGTCCGGGCAGTGGTCATTGTTATCGGCTACTCCGTCGTTGTCGCCATCTAATTCAACTGATGCACAACCTTCGTTATCGATAGTTAATCCGGATGGTGTCTTTAGGCATTGGTCATAGAGATCAATCAAGCCATCATTGTCTCCATCTCTTTCGGTAACAGCACAGCCATCACTGTCGACAGAGTGTCTTGGCAATGTGTTGGGACAGTGATCGTATAAATCTTTAACACCATCTTGATCTTTGTCCCGTTGCCTTGCGCTGCAGCCATGTAGGTCAACCTGATCTTCAGCGAATGAATTATCACAGATATCCAGTGCGTCAGGTACGCCATCATTATCTCTATCGAGTTGGGTGTCAGCACAGCCATTGGACAAGACATATTCCTGCGAATTCGTATTAGAACATGCGTCTAGTTCATCAGGTATGCCATCTCTATCTTGGTCATTAGAAGCTACGAAAACGACAAATTTGTGCCAAGTAATGCCGCCATTACCGTCGTCAATTTCTATCGATATTTGATAATCGCCGCTGTGGCTGGGAATCCAACGAATAAGCCCATCCTCTTCTCCAATGTGCATACCTTCGGGGGGATCGATTAATTTAAAGAAGGGGTGATCGTTATTATCATCGTGAATTTTAATCTGATAACTATAAGGTTTGTTTTTTTTCGCTTGAGTTACATTGCTGGATATTACAACAGGCGCTTTGTTAACATCCAGTTTGTTAAATTGTTTGCTATAAAGCCCCTTGTTGGTGTGGCGCTTTTTTTGTTGATGTTGCTGACGGTTTTGAATTTCCGCTTCTTTTATTTGGCGTTTGAATTTTTGGTGCTCGTTGCTAATGTTGCCCATACGGTCTGGGGCCGCTTTAAATTCGTAAGCGTCTTGATTATCGGGTGGTAACGATTTACGGCGATCCTGGCCATAACATGCGATAGATTGGCATATGACTATTACCAGTAACAAGATAGATCTGTGCGAGTTAGTGAGTTGTCGTCGCCTGTTCACAGTATTTGACATCAACATGGGGCATTCAATAAAAATATGGCACAGATAGGCAAAACGGTCTAATTTGATAGTTTTTTGATTTATTAACGATCAGTTTGACGAGGTTTCGCGCTTGCTTGGTGTGTTAGCCAGTTGCTATCTTGTGAGGAGCCGTAATTTAGATCGTCGGACTCTTATCGTCGGATCCTTGTAGTCGAGCGGCTGAAATATTGCGAACAAGCGCCTGCTCAGCTCAAGAAGATAAGTCCGGATAGCAATACTGCTTGCTATCCGGTGCATTTGATAGGGCAATCTTTTGGGTTTAGGCAACGGAATGTTGCTTGTCAGAACTTGCGTTAGTGCTACCAGATTCTGCTGGATTGGCAGTAGCTAGATGTCGATCGAGCACCTGTATGAAGGTGTCTGGTTCGGGCCGCACACGGTAGTTATCAGTTTGGTCTGCCCAGATGATCTCGCCAGACGCATCGGTTACAAAGACTGTGGGGAAAACTGTGTCACTGCCCGATTCACCGGCGAAACCCAGCGGAGTACCGTCTTGATGAGCGATGCCGAGGGCATTGGCAGCTTGATTATCTTTGTCGAAGCCAAATATAAACGGTACGTTAAATTTTTTTGCGATCGTCTGTGTGTCTTTTTGTCCCTGTGGACTCATTAATATGATGTTCGCACCTTTTGCGGCTAGGGCTTGGTATTGTTGACTGATTTGTTTGATTTGGGCAACGCAAAGTGGGCACCAGCTGCCACGATAAAACATATAAATAGCCGGTTTACCGATAAAGCTATGACTATTTTGTGCTTCACCTTTTTCATTGATGAATTCAAAATCTGGAATCATATTGCCGGGAGTTAACACTTGACTGGCTTCACGCCCCAGATCAGAATACCAAAATATATAGGCAAGTACACCGACAAAACCAAAGGTGAGGGTGTAAAGGCTGGGGATAAGTTCAAAGCTATAAATTGCCATAATAGCGCCGACGCCAGCACCAACTGCTTGAAGCGGCATATTGCGCGACGTTCTGCTAACGCCTGCGACAAATAGATAAGCCATGAAAGCCATCATCGGGCCGCACGACACAATAACTGATAACCAGGCAATGCTCAGACCGGCTGTGGCGATATGATAGGCAGCATGCGCCAGGGCAAAACCGGTTAGTGTCAGGTAGGGTGTAATCCATATCCGTTTGATTTTGTTCATTATTGTTCCTCTGTAACCAAGATTTTCATTAACTATGTCTTTTATTTAACCGTGACTTTTAGCGCAGGTTTGGCCGCTAGACTGGTTATCTATAGTGGTATGAATCGACTACGCTGTCCACTCAGGCGTAATCGATGAAACTGATCTGTTTGGTTGAATGCCGATCCGGGCACATTTAACCAGCAAGACGTTAAGCGTTAAATTGTGATTAAAATTAGAACGTTAGTGTAATAAAGGCGCGACTTCCTTGTAAATTATCGACAAAAGCACAAGCATTGTGCAAAAATGCACGAATGAAAAATTGGGATGATATTCGCTATTTTTTGGCTGTGGCTCGCATGGGATCAATCACGGCTGCCGCCCGGCAATTGGGAGTCAATCACTCTACGGTATCGCGCCGCATAGACCAAATGGAAAAAAGCCTAAGTGTGCGCCTTTTCGATCGTTTTCAGTCTGGCTACCGTATTTCAGTAGCCGGACATGACATTTTACAGTTGGCAGAAAAGATGGAACATGAATCTGTTGCCATTGAACGCCAGCTAAAAGGGCGCGATTTAGAACCATCCGGAGAGCTAACTATTGCGACGCCGGATGTTACGGTACTTGACCTTACCGCGTTATTAGTTGGTTTTTTGGAGCAATACTCATCGATTAAGTTGAGGGTTATTGCCGGTAGTTCCCAATCGAGTCTAGAGCATATGGAAGCTGATGTCGCTATTCGTCTTACCAGTACGCCATCAGATGAATTAGTCGGTAAGTGTATTGCGAACTTGGCTTTTGCACCTTACGCCGCCAAGCGCTATCTAGAGCGTAAATCACTTAATCTGCAATCAGATATTGCCACTATGGCACAATATGATTGGCTAGATTGGGAGCCGGAAAGAGTTAGTTCGTTGCGTGAAAGCTGGCGGTTAGAAAATACTTCAGACATCAACTTCATCCTTAGAACGAATGCGCCGAATAATATGTTTCAGGCGGCCCGGGCTGGCCTAGGTATTGCCATTATGCCGTGTTACATTGGTAATGCTGAGCCTGATTTAGTTCAGCTAGATATACCTGGTACAAAGAAGCATATCGGGATATGGCTGCTAACACATAAAGACTTACGATCGACGAAACGGGTTAGATTATTTATCGACTATATTAAGCGAGAGGCGAGTGATTGGCTAAAAGCGCTGGAAAACTATTAAGGTGCCTGATGGCCTGTGATGGCTTTTCTTAATCTCTTCTGTCATCTTCCTTAACAAAACAAAATACAAATACTGCGATAATTTAGATAAAGCCTTATCCTGAAAGAACAGCTATATGTCGGTTTTTACACGTAAAAACTAGACTAAAGTTATATTTACCTTGCAAAGCATTGATGCTATCTTGATTTCAGCTTGGCAATCAAAAAAGCCTACTGTAAATACTATTACTATCGTTATAGGTCTTCGTACAGTCTGGTTTAGATTTAATGATTGTCGGTGAAGATACCAATTGCTTTTTATCAAAATGCTGAGGCGGGTTAACAGTATCTTATTTTATAGTTGCCCGTTTAAATGTCTCGTTAAATCTGCCTTATTGTCCACAAGATATTTTTACCATTTTTGTAAATAGCCGCGGTGTCATCTCTTAGCAACTACTTTGGTTGTCACAGCGCTGGTAAGTAAAGGGTATGGGTTCACATGAAAAAAATTCTCTGTTCTATAACTTTAGTGACACTTGGGATAATGTTTTTTTTGTCGATTATTACTAGTTGTGGCGACAATGGAACGGTGCAATGTCAACCGAGGCAAGAATTTGAGGTCCAAGGGCCGGTTTTGAGTGATGAGAGCCATGCTTTTTTAGTGGACGCAGCTCAATACCAAGCTGATGTAGAGTTCATTGCACAACCCCGCCCACCCGCTTCGGACCACTATTATGCGGTACAGCATTTTTGTGCAGAGCGATTGTCTTCACTTGGTTACGATGTGGAGTATCACAACTACGGTAGTGGCACCAATGTCATTGGTGTTAAACGTGGCATAAAAATGCCAGAGAAACATGTTGTTGTATCGGCTCATTACGACGCTATTGGCGACTGTCCGGGAGCCGATGACAATGCTTCTGGTGTGGCTGGTGTGTTGGAAACAGCTAGAATTCTCGCTGCTGAAGAACACGATAAAACCTTGGTATTGGCTTGCTGGGATGAAGAGGAGGCAGGTCGTTTAGGTTCAAAGGCGTTTGTACAACGAGCAAGAGAGAACAACAGTGACATTGAAGTTTCATTTGTTTATGAAATGATTGGTTACAAAAGTGATGAACCGAATTCTCAGACTATTCCAACAGTTTTAGAATTTATCTATCCAGAGGAAGTTAGCAAACTTAAAGCTAATAACAATACTGGCGATTTCATCTTGTTGGCATCAGATGATTCTGCCAGACAGCACGCTTTTATGTTATCGGAAATGGCGAATCAAAAAGGTTTACCGTTAATGAATCTTGAACTCTCTTGTCGTGATAAAACATCATTTCTTTATTTAGATCTACGGCGTTCTGATCATGGCGCATTTTGGGAGCATGATTATCCAGCCATAATGATTACGGATACAGCTGATTATCGAAATCCACATTATCATTGCGGTGACACTGGAAAAACGGACCCCAATCTTGTACTTGAAGACACGGTTGAACACTTAGATTTTGAATTTGCGACTAAAGTGGTTGACGTCGTGACCTCAGCAGTAAAAGAAGCCTTAGTATTTAACGGCCAATAATTAGCGGACATGAGCTGGTGGCTCATGTCGCAAGGTGTGTTAGATTCAAGGTTGCCTTAACGGTATACGCTACAGGTTAGTATATAGAAAATAACAAGTAGTAAGTTATGCACTATTTTTAAGTTTGACGTTGGTAATTGGCTATTCATAGTTTTCAATGCTGGGGCAACTGCAAAACAGGTTCCTATCGCCATACACATTATCTATGCGAGCAACAGGAGGCCAGTATTTTGCTTGACGCAGCCAAGGCAGTGGGAATACGGCTTCTTCCGTTGTATATGGGCGGTCCCAATCTGAAGTTACTAAATCAGTTACGGGATGAGGCGCATTCTTCAGTGGGTTGTTATTGGCGTCAATCTCCTTGCGCTCGATTTTGATAATTTCTTTACGTATAGCTATCAACGCTTCTATAAAGCGATCAAGCTCATCTTTCGATTCGCTTTCAGTCGGCTCTATCATAAGGGTACCCGGTACTGGAAAGGACATGGTTGGGGCGTGGAAGCCGTAGTCCATTAACCGCTTCGCGATATCTTCTTCATTAACTCCCGTACTTTGTTTTATAGGTCTAAGGTCAATAATACACTCATGGGCAACAAAGCCGTGTTGGCCGGTATAGAGTACAGGGTAATGGGGTGATAATTTCTTGGCAATGTAATTAGCATTCAAGATTGCTATTTGGGTAGCGCGCTTTAACCCGGAGTGTCCCATAAGGGTTATATAAGCCCATGAGATGGGTAATATGCCAGGACTGCCCCAGGTGGCAGCAGATATCACCGGGTTGTCCCGGTTAAGTGAGGCAATGGGCTGTACCGGATGATTGGGTAAAAAAGGTGCCAGGTGGCTTTTAACCGCAATAGGACCCATGCCGGGGCCGCCACCACCGTGTGGAATGCTAAATGTTTTGTGCAAGTTAAGGTGTGAGACATCTGCACCGAACTTGCCGGGAGCGGCCACTCCAACCAATGCGTTAAGGTTGGCTCCGTCCAAATACACTTGGCCGCCATGCTGATGTATGATGTCACAAATATCTACAATCGCCTCTTCATAAACACCGTGAGTTGAAGGGTAAGTTACCATCAGTGCAGCAAGATCGGCACTGTGTTGCTCAGCTTTGTTTTTAAGATCAGTTAAGTCGACGTTACCTTGGTCGTCGCAGGCAACCAAAACGATCTTCATCCCCGCCATTTGTGCGCTTGCCGGGTTTGTGCCATGAGCGGATGTAGGGATAAGGCAAATATGTCGGTTTGACTGGCCGTTACTGTCATGATAGTGCTTGATCGCTAGTAGTCCCGCGTACTCCCCCTGTGAGCCGGCATTGGGTTGCAGGGACACTGCATCATAGCCGGTGATAGCTTGTAACATCCGCTCTAAATCGGCAAAAATAGCGAGATAACCTTGTGCTTGATCAATGGGCGCAAAGGGGTGTATGTCAGCATACTCTGGCCAAGTAACGGGTATCATCTCGACCGCCGAGTTTAACTTCATGGTACATGAGCCTAACGGTATCATTGAGTGGGTTAGCGTTATGTCTCGGTTTTCTAAGCGCTTAAGGTAGCGCATCATTTTCGTTTCCGAGTGATAAAGATTAAATACGGCGTGCGTTAAGTATTGATCGTCTGGTTTGCGATGGAATTTGCCTGGAATGCCGTCTATGGGTTCTATGTTATGTAGCTCGATATTGTCTACCGGCATACCAGTGAATATTTCTATCAGTGTTGCAATGTCTTGTGGTGTGGTTTTTTCATTAATAGAAACTCCCAGGTGATGGTCTCCGACCTTCCTGAAGTTGATTTGTTTTAACAGGCCGCGGTTTATTATCTCTTTCTGTTCGGTCCCAACTGCAACGGTAAGGGTGTCAAAAAAGCTTTGGTGTTTTAGTGTAAAGCCTTTAGCGACTAGGTGGCTGGCTAAATGGGAGGTTAAATGATAAATGCGTTGAGCAATCTGTCGTAAACCGTTAGGGCCATGATACATGGCATAACAAGCGGCTAAAATAGCAAGCAGTGCTTGCGATGTGCAGATATTGCTATTAGCTTTTTCGCGTCGTATATGTTGTTCGCGAGTTTGCATAGCCATGCGATAAGCGTTATTACCGTTACGATCAATTGAGACACCAATAACTCGCCCTGGTGAGGAGCGTTTATCTTTGTCTCTGAAAGCAAAAAAAGCCGCATGAGGGCCGCCGAAGCCCATGGGTACGCCAAAGCGTTGGGTTGAACCAACAACCATATCGGCCCCTAAGTCTCCAGGGGCTCGAAGCAATAAAAGGCTCATGATATCCGCTGCTACAGCAACCAGGGTATTTTTACTGTGGGCAGTCTCAATGATTTGGGCAATGTCGTTAATTTCGCCTGTGCTGCCCGGGTATTGCACTAGTGCACCAAAGCAGTCTAGCTGCGCTAAATCTGATTCTGGGTCGCCTTCAACAATGTCAAAGCCAAAGTGTTGTGCGCGTGTTTTAACGACTGCGACTGTTTGCTGGTGGCAATTGTTTGCGATGAAAAACGTTTGACTCTTATTTTTTTTATTTACTCGTTTACACATTGTCATTGCTTCAGCTGCCGCTGTTGCTTCGTCAAGTAGCGATGCGTTAGCCATTTCCATGCCTGTTAAATCTATAACCATTTGCTGGAAGGTTAGCAGGGCTTCTAATCGGCCTTGAGAAATCTCCGGTTGATAAGGTGTATAGGCGGTGTACCAACCAGGGTTTTCTAACACATTGCGCAGTATCACTGGCGGTATAATCGTGTCGTGATAGCCCATGCCAATATAAGATTTAAAAACGCGATTTTGTTGTGCCAACGCTTTAAGCTTTTGTAGTGTAGCTGTCTCAGATATAGGCGGGGCAATATCAAGCTGCTGTTTGCGATAAATACTCTGAGGTACCGTTTTCTCAATAAGCTCATCCAGAGTCTTCAGTTTCAGCTGGTCCAACATATCGTCTACTTCTGCATGGTTGGGTCCGATATGGTGCTGAATAAACTCTTGATCTTGCATTGAGTCACTTAATTCTTTTACGTCAGTAGTATTTAATGTCGTTTCGTTAGCAGAAGCTGCGGACATGTGTTTTTTCCTTTGGTAAAGCATGGGTCGGTTGTATTTCTGTGTGTAGGCAGTTGCCAGAGTTGCCGAGTAACAAGATTAACCTTGTCATTAAATCTCGTCACTGAATATGGGTTATAAATCTCAATACTGTATGTTGCTAAGTCGTTACACAACAAAACGTATGCTAAAAATGAATATTGGTGTATTTAGAGCAGTTTTTTCCCTGACTCATCATTCTCGCATTGTCTATAATTCTCACCTGGGTTTTAAAATAGAGTCTGCAAAAAGAGAAGCTCATTATAGCAATCGACAACATTGCAAATTAACAAAAATACCATAAACGTGCCATTATAGAGCTATACAAATTAAAGTGCATTGATTATCTTAGCATAGCCTGGTAGTGTGACTGTAAATTGTCCAGCTTAAACGGTCATTAAGTCTCTAGGCACTAGATTTGTGTTTAATGGCGCGTATATTTTACTGCCAAGTTTGACGAGATGCCATGTTTACTCAGACGTGGTTCGGATAGCCTTGGTTTTAAGTGGGTTTGTATAGCTTAATCGGATGATAGGATGGGGAAAGGCCTGTGATGAAAAGTAGGTTAGTGTCAATTTTGGTAATTTTAACAGAGCGCTGACACCTATGGCGTTGGGTATTATTGCTGTTGTCGCCTTGATCTTTGCTTGGCGTGGCTATTCGATGGGATTGGCAAATTGGTGTATCAAGATCATTGCCATACTTGTTGGTGGGGTTACTGCAGTAACCTATCGTGAACAATTATCGTTGCTGCTAGCGCCACGTCTGCCGGTCAAATTACCCGATGAATTATTAGGGTTAATAGCTGGATTTGTGCTGTTTGTTATCGCTGTGTTTGTCGCTAATATATTGGGCCGTTTGCTGGTTAGCTTGTTCTCAACCTATATACTTGATCATGACTCCGGTAGCTTGGTTGGTAACAGGAAGGACAGTATTCGGACTAAAATAGCGGGCGCCATGTTAAATGGTACCTTAGGTGCGTTACTGGGAGTGATGGTTGTGTGGGGGTTCGGGTTGGTACTGATGTACTACGTACCCAGCCACCGTTTGCTGGTAGAAGACAAATTGCTGTCGAAAGTAACGCATACAATCAATGGGTTGGTACTACATGCTATTAGAGAGCCGTTACAGCAGGTGGGTATTAATGTCACTACGGGGGAAGACGGTAGACCGACCATCGAAAAAATAGAAAACACCACTACTTTGGAAAAGCTAACTCGTCTGCAGCGAGCTATTGGTGACCTGACTGGTAGGGGAAGCGTAATTCCGGATCCCAGGCAAGGACAACGGGCTCCGCAGGTGGGTAACATTTTGAACGCTGATGGCAGCGTGAAATCCAACTCTCAGTACCAGTTAATTGAACCGGTTTTGCTAGAGACACTTGATCAGATGCATAGCGGTAGGCATGATGATGGGGCGATGAGGGCGGCGGTTGACCAATTGTCGTCAGCTGGACGTGCGGTTGCTCCTGCTGATGCTGAGCAAATGGCACAGTTGTCAAAAGATATGTTAAAAGCGGCGGTTGAATTACAAAATAGCCAGCTTGTAAAAGCGTTCAGTGATCCTGAATTGGTTGCTTTGGTGCAAAAAGGCGATACTCAAGCGTTATTGCAGCATCCAAATTTTAAAGCACTTATCCCCGAAAGTGAGCCTGGGAATGGTGCCGCTTTAGCAAATTTGTTGATTATGATGGGTAAAGCTAAGCAGCTTATTTCTTCTCAACCTACAGCTACTTCGCCTAACGGTAACGGGCAATAGCGCGAATTAACGGAGCGTGCAGTGACAAGAATAACCTTGAAAAGGTTGTTAACGGAAGTGCGACAGTGCACTGCGTGCCAGCATGAACTACCATTGGGTCCAAATCCTGTGTTGCGAGCCTCAGTGAGTGCTAAGTTGTTGATAATAGGCCAAGCCCCTGGTACTAAAGTTCATGCCACGGGTATCCCTTGGAATGACCCGAGTGGTGATCGTTTGCGAGATTGGATGGGGTTAAGTCGAGAAGAATTTTATGATGAGCAGCATATCGCGATTATTCCTATGGGATTCTGCTATCCAGGCAAGGGGAAATCTGGTGATTTGCCGCCGAGGAAAGAGTGTGCTGAATTATGGCACCAAAAATTAATGAAGCAGTTAAGTAATATTCAAATGACACTGTGTATTGGTCAGTATGCGCAAAATCACTATATCTCCGGCGATTACAATACGCTGACTGATCGAGTTAGAGATTGGCAACGGTTTGTTCCCCGTTATATTCCTCTACCGCATCCCTCGCCACGCAATACGTTGTGGTTAAGACGCAATACTTGGTTCGAAGCCGAGGTGGTACCCTATTTAAGGCAATCTGTACGACACTTGCTTAACGCAAGTACACCATGATCGACGACCAGATAGTGGTGGTATCGGCGGTAGTTTATCATGACCAAAGTTTTTTAATGTTATTTAAGTAGGCGAGCTTATGAGCAGTAAAACTCGAGGCCCTTGGATCGAACGTAAAAGCCGTGTGGTATATGACAATCCGTGGATTCGTTTAGAGCATCACGATGTTGTGACTCCTGCCGGTACAGATGGTATTTATGGTGTCGTTCATTTTAAACATAAGGCTGTTGGTATCATTCCCGTTGATGATCAAGGCAGCACATGGTTGGTAAAGCAATACCGATACACGTTGAATGCGTATACCTGGGAAATTCCAATGGGGGGTTCACCCGCTAAGGAAAATTTGCTGTTGACGGCTCAGCGTGAATTAGAGGAAGAAACCGGATATAAAGCAAAGAAGTGGACCCAAATTGCGATGGCGCATCTTTCTAATTCGGTTTCTGATGAAGAGGGCTATGTATTTCTAGCAGAGGATTTGTATGAAGGGCTGATGTGCTTGGAAGATACTGAAGATATTACTGTAAAAAGATTCCCTCTTGAACAAGCCTTTGCCATGGCACATGATGGGCGAATAACAGATGTGTTATCGGTGGTTGGTTTACTGAAACTACAGCTTATGATGTCGCAAGGCGAACCGTCATGTTAAATTTGATACCGTTCCATTGATTGTTAAGCATTAGCGATAGCGGAAGAGCTTTATGCCGTTATTAGTAAATCGTTTTTATAATCAATTAAGTTGCCTGCTAATTGATGCAGGGATTCCTTAACTATATTATTATTCCATTGATAGGTCATAAACTGCCGTTTGGGCGACAACTGGTGTTTACCCCTCTTTACAGTATTGGCTGGTGTTAAAATAGTCTAAATTAAGACCGAGAGCGACAGTAGAGCGGTTAGCATGGTTTAAATGCTGTAACCATAAATTGAGATAACAATGAGTCAGTTTTTCCAAATACACCCGGATAATCCGCAAGCTCGCTTGATTAAGCAAGCGGTTGAAATGGTGCGAGCCGGAGCATTAATTGCTTATCCAACTGATTCTGCTTATGCTTTGGGTTGTAGCCTTGGCAACAAGTCAGCGCTGGGTCGTATTCAACAAATCCGTCAGATTGACAAAAACCATAACTATACCCTTGTAGTAAGTGATCTAGCTGAGTTGGCTAACTATTCTAAAATTGACAATAGTATTTTTCGATTATTAAAAAAAAATACGCCCGATGCCTATACCTTTATTCTTAAATCTACGCGCGAAGTACCGCGTGGTGTAGCCCATGTGAAGAGAAAAACCATAGGTATTAGGATTCCCAACCATCCTATTACTCGCGCATTGTTGACAGAGCTAGGCGGTCCGTTAATGAGTTCAACGCTTATTTTGCCTAATGACGAGTATCCCATGACTGACCCCTATGAAATTAGGCAAGTTCTGGAAAAAAGTGTCGATCTGGTTATAGATGGTGGTTATTGTGGCCTAGAGCCCACCACCGTTATTGATTTATGCGATGATACGCCACGCTTGATCAGACAAGGTAAAGCAGACTTTAGTCCGTTTGACTTAGCCTAAAAACGCATTAATTTTAAACAGGATTGAGCTAATTATCATGCTTTACCATGGCTTGGCAATGATTAAGGATTATTCTCTAATCAAGTCTACCCAACGGTGAGAATACCGCTATAATGACGGGCCAACGATAAGAGGCTTGCTGAAAATTGTGGGCATAACCAGCTGGTTGACTAACTGATTGTAAATATTAGTTTTTTTGCTTTAAAGCGTCAATGTGATACCGGCTAAACGTAACGGCTAACAGAGTTAGGATGACAGAAGACTTAATTGAAACTGAGGCGTTACCGACGTCTGATTCTCAAACGAACAAATTGCGAAATGAAGGGCCCGTTGCTGAGCCCGCCTCTGGTTCGCTAACAGTGACTCAAAGCGATACAGATGACGATGGTGTAGTAGATGTTGAGCCTGATCTTACCGGTAATGACCCTAGGGCTAATTTGGCACCCCCAACGCATAATGCCCATGATAGCGAGTTAGATTCTGCGTCTCCGGCGCTGGAGCAGCAGGTTATTGCTGTTGTTGATGGGTTGGAGCAAGCATCGGTAGGGCAGACGGAGATGCCTTTTGCCGTTGTTATGGGTGAAGCAGTGACTGAACTGCCAAAAGATCTCTATATTCCGCCTGATGCATTAGAGGTATTCTTAGAGGCTTTTGAAGGTCCGTTAGATTTATTATTGTATCTCATTAAGCGACAGAATTTAGACATTCTTGCGATTAATGTTGCTGAGATTACGTCTCAGTATATGGCCTATGTTGAGTTGATGGATACAATGCAATTTGAATTAGCGGCTGAGTACCTGGTCATGGCAGCGATGCTGGCAGAGATCAAATCACGTATACTGTTGCCACGCTCGGAAGAAGCCGAAGAAGAGGAAGAGGACCCACGCACCCAGTTAATTCGACGCTTGCAGGAGTATGAGCGTTTTCGGTCTGCCGCCGAGGAGTTGGATAAGGTACCGCGGCTGGGCCGGGATGTTTTTCTTGGTAGCGCGGCGCCGCCGGAACGTGAAGTGGTACGTGCTGAGCCAGAGGTTGATTTAAAAGCTTTGGTTGTGGTGTTTGCTGAGGTTTTACGCCGGGCGAATATGTTTGAAAGCCATACCGTGGCGAAAGAACGGTTGTCGACACGAGAGCGTATGTCACAAGTACTGAATCATCTTAGAAGCGACCAGTTTGTGCCATTTGTGACTCTGTTTACGGTAGAAGAAGGGCGCTTGGGGGTTGTGGTTACGTTTCTTGCGGTCATGGAGCTAATCAAGGAACAGCTGATTGAGATAGTACAGAATGAGCCTTTTGCTCCTATTCATGTGAAGGCTCGAGCACAATAGATGTTAGTATTAGTATAAGAGAGTCGCAAATCAAATAAATAGTGATATGAATATAAGTAAAGAAAAATTACAGCAGATTATAGAAGGCGCGTTATTAGCTTACGGCCAACCGATGACTATGGCAAAAATGCAGGCATTATTTGTTGAAGAGGACGAAGCAGATAGGCCGGGCAAAGAGGAAATCCAAGCGGCACTAGAGGATATTCAAGCCGATTGTAAAAAAAAGGGGTATGAATTAAAAGAGATTAGCAGTGGCTATCGATTTCAAGTAAAGCAGGAAATTGCGCCCTGGATAAATCAGCTATGGGAAGAAAAACCACAGAAGTATTCTCGTGCTTTAATGGAAACCCTAGCGTTGATTGCTTATAGACAACCTATAACCCGCGGTGACATTGAAGAGATTCGAGGTGTTGCGGTCAGTTCTACTATTATTAGAACGTTGATTGAGCGTGAGTGGGTAAGGATTGTTGGCCATCGCGATGTTCCAGGGCGTCCAGCACTTTATGCCACTACAAAGCAATTTTTAGATTATTTTAATTTGAAAAACCTAGAAGATCTGCCTCCCCTTGGTGAAATAAACGACCTTGATGATCTAAATGAGGAGCTAGAGTTTAACGAGGAACAAACGGCTACTGAGGACGTAACCGATGCGGTGACTCATGAGCTGGAGCCAAATAGCCATGGAGTAATCACGTCGATTGAAGAAGCTGATGTTGACGACGTTGATGTTAGTGAGGCTGATGTTATTGAGACTGATGTTATTGAGACCAGTACCAGTGAACAGCCGGTAGTTGAGGATGCTATTGCTGCAGAAGGTGACACTATTGATGACAATGAAAATGATGAAGACATTGCTCGCTTAAGTTTTGCTGATATTGTGCAGAACCAATTTTCTACTGAAGCTGACGGTGAGTTAGCAGAGTTACCTGAGTTGGCGGAGTCCGCTGATGAAGAAGATTCTGCCGTTCAATCTAACCCTTAAAAAGACACTGTTCGTATTTATATCGACATTAACATTTAACTGTATGCGATAGCTTTTCACACTAGCTTGGCCGGTACTTGATGTAAGCTAGGGCGGCCCTGTTTTCATTTAAGCATCTGGTAATTAATGAATGGATGAAAAACTACAAAAAGTTCTGGCTCGTGTTGGTGTTGGCTCGCGTCGGGAAATGGAAAAGTGGATACAGGCTGGCAGAGTGCATGTTAATGGCGTCTTAGCAACATTGGGTGATCGTGTAACTGCCTCTGACAAAATTCTCGTTGACGGACAGCCGATAAATAGCCGCTATCGAAAGTCGTCGCGCACGCGTATATTATTGTATAACAAGCCTGAAGGTGAAATCTGTTCCCGTTCTGATCCTGAGGGGCGTCCGACCGTATATGCCAATTTACCTCGCTTAAAAGGCGAACGTTGGGTTGCAGTAGGGCGACTCGATTATAATACTAGTGGCTTGATGCTGTTTACTACTGACGGCCATTTGGCAAATAACCTTATGCATCCATCGAATCAAATTGAGCGGGAGTATGCCGTCAGAATTAAGGGTAAGGTCGATGAGGTAATGTTGCAGCGACTGCAGCAAGGGGTGATGTTGGAGGATGGGCCGGCGCGGTTTGCTGATATTCAGTTAGCGCGTGGTGAAATGAGTGCGGCAAACCAGTGGTACTATGTTGTTATTACTGAGGGGCGCAATAGAGAGGTGCGCCGCCTCTGGGAATCTCAAGGAGTGGTAGTTAGTCGGCTAAAGCGAGTGCGTTACGGCAATGTTTTTATGCCTTCCAAGGTTAAGGCTGGTCAGTGGATGGAGATGGAGGGTAAGGATGTCCTCGTTGTTCTGGAAATGGCAGGCTTAAGTGACCGAGTGCCGGCAAAACTACTGCCCAAGGAAAAACAGCAGCTTGAACGTCGTAGTCGTAAGCTAGGGCGTGCTGGCTCCTGGCGCGGCAGTAAAAAACAACAGGTGCAACGACATCCAACGCGCAATAGAGTGGTCGATGATGTTTTTGATAAGAATACAAAAGACACTAAGAACAGCAATAAACGTAAAAAGTCATCTAGATGGCCTAGTAAAAAATCTAAGATCGATCCAGATAAGCTTAGGTAAAAAAACATGTTATCCTGTTATCAGCAGGTAGATATGAACTGAGACGATAAATTTTTAGTAAAACACTATTATACAGCGGAGCCCTAAGTTATAGGGGCATCATTGATGTCGTTTTACTGAGGTCCAGATCAGAGCATACAACGCAATTTTTTCCACGTGTTTTTGCTTCGTATAGAGCTTGGTCCGCTCGGCCGATGAGTTGATCAGGATGTTCGCCGCTTGCGAGGGTTGATGAGCCAATACTCACAGTAACGGCTGAGTCTTGATCGCTAATAATATTATTTTTTTCTATAAAGTAGCGAACTCTTTCTGCAATAACTCTTGCGCCTTCTGCGTTTGTTTTACTAAGAATAACTAAAAATTCTTCGCCGCCGTAACGAAATAGCATATCAGTTTGTCTGGTTACAGTGACAATACTTTCAGCGACGCCGCGTAAGACTTCATCCCCTACTTGGTGGCCATGAGTATCATTGACTTGTTTAAAATTATCGATATCAATCATTAAAATTGAAAAAGGACTATCGTGACGGTGTGCTAGTTGTAGCTCTCTTCTTAAGGTATTATCTAATGCTAAACGATTGCCTGCGCCAGTTAATGGATCTTTCAATGCCGCTTGTACAGCATCTCTATAAAGCAATGCATTGCGCAACGATGGCACTAGATAACCGATTAACTTTTCAAACTCTTTTAGTTCTTTTTCATCAAAGTGTGTGCTTCGGGTAAAATACAGTTCACCCAGGAAATCTTGCTCAGTAAAAATTCGGTAATCACATTGGTGTTGTGACTGGCTACCATAAGTTAGCATGGTATTTTTCGCGTCGTTGTTGTAACTCATGCTATCGCATGGAATTGTCTGCTGTGTTTCTTCAAAAAATATTTTGAGTACTTCATCTAGTTCCAGAGTAGAGTGCAGTATGGACGTCAAATAGGTGCCCGGTTCAATCGGTAGATTACCTTTACCGGCTGAGTTTTTATAAGTAGCTCTTGCGGTAGGGCTTATAAACGCCACAGTGCTTGCAGATTGCATGGAAGCCATGTTGTACCTCTGGTTTCAAATTTAAGGTTACCGTTTGGGTAGAACCTTGTTTCCTTAAATACCTAGTTACGCTTATGTTAATACGGTTGCTAACTCAGACAGATGGGAGCGTTTTGCTGTTGTGCCACCTACTGCCGTTAATATAAACAAAGCGATAAACATGCCAAGTACTGAACCAGGTTTATCCGTGTCAATAAATTCAAAGGCTTATAAAAAGTGTAGGACATATTTTGTAGTAGTGTTAGTTTAAAGTGACAGCTTGGCGGCGGTAAAAAAGGCAGTAAATAGACTAAATTGGCGTGTTTATGCCGGTGAAAGTGTCACATTGTTGTCATTTATTCAATGGATTGAATATTTTTTCGCCGGCTTGTGTCGTTTGGGTTAGCTGAAAGATCTGAGCGCTTTCAGCCTTCTGCTTGGCAGTTAAAGCGTTGGCCGGAAATGCCCTTGCTATCTGGCCCCATCAGGTAGAGATATATGGGCATAATGTCCTCAGCCGTTTTTAACGTATTGGGGTTTTCGGCTGGGTAGGCGGTTGCGCGCATAGCTGTGCGAGTAGCGCCCGGATTCAGCGTATTAGCTCGAATTGTGCTCACACCATCCAACTCATCGGCTAAGGTTTCCATCAGTCCTTCCGTCGCGAACTTTGATACGGCGTAGGCTCCCCAATAAGCTCGTCCTTTTGTACCTACCCCGGATGAGGTAAATATAATGGACGCGTCTTTTGATTGTTCTAGCATAGGCAATAAGGATTGAGTCAACATAAACTGTGCGTTGAGGTTCACTTGTATAACTTGGTGCCAAGTTTCAGGCGAATATTGTGCAATAGGCGTACGTTGCCCTAACACGCTGGCATTATGTAGTAAGCCATCTAGGTGGGGAAACTCATCATTTAATGTGTCAGCAATGCTTTTGTAATCGTTAGGGTTGGCAGTTGCAAAGTCTAATGGACAAATTGCTGGTTGTGGGTCTCCGGCTGCTTCTATTTCGTCGTACACTTGTTCCAATTTAGCTAAAGTCTTGCCCATTAAAATGACTGTGGCGCCGTAGGAAGCGTAGATTTTTGCAGCCGTCTTGCCAATACCGCTACCGGCGCCGGTGACGAGAACAATACGGTCTTTTAGCAATGATTCCGGTGCTTGATAATGCTGCATGACAATATCCTTGCAAATAAGTTAACAGTTACCGCGATGGCAATTGGCTGGTTAGATAAGGCAGTATGTCCTCGGCCGATTGAGCAATGAAATCTGCGCCCCAAGCTGAGACTGACTGATGTGCTTCAACGTATCCGTAGGCAGCAGCAACAGTGCGGATACCGGCGTTTTTGCCAGCTTCGATGTCTCTTTGATGGTCGCCAACATAAATAGCGTTTTGCGGTGCGATACCGAGTTTTTTGCAGGCTAAATACATTGGTTCTGGATGAGGTTTCGTGTGTGTAACATCATCGGGACAGACGATCACATCGGCGTTTGATCTAAGTGCTATTTGGGCCATTAATGGTTCAGTAAAGCGACGAGGTTTGTTGGTGACAATTCCCCAGCGCCAATCATTGTTTTGGCAAAACTGTAACAGCTTATCAATGCCAGCAAAGGGTCGAGTTTGTTCTGCGAGATGTTGATCGTAAAGAGCGAGTAGGCGTTGTCGTAAGCGCTCGAAATCGTCTTCACTTTCGGTGAGATTAAACCCCAAAGTGACTAGTGCCCGTGCGCCGGAAGAAACGGTTGTGCGGATAACGGCATCTGCAAGCGGAGCGCGACCCTCTTCCTTTAGTAATAGATTGAGCACCTTAACAAAATCAGGTGCGGTGTCTAGCAGTGTGCCGTCCAAGTCAAATAGTAGAGCATATTGGGATTGATTCATGGGTTTATCCTACAACGGTTACCGCTGACTGGTTTTAGCCAGAGTCAGTTAGTTTATGGCCCAGGTTTAAGTGCGTGGACGAGATAGTTTACGCTGACATCTTTATCGTTTAGTTTGTAATGTTTGGTGATAGGGTTGTAGGTCATCCCGGTGACATCTTGTAATAGTAAGCCGGCTTGACGAATCCAGGCATGCATTTCCGCGGGTCGGATAAATTTGCTGTATTCATGGGTGCCTTTGGGTAAGAGTTTAAGTGCATATTCGGCACCAATAATGGCGAATAGATAAGCTTTGGCGTTCCTATTGATGGTAGAGAAAAAGAGATGGCCACCTGGTTTAACCAGGTCCGCGCAAGCCTGGATGACTGAGCTGGGGCTGGGAACATGCTCTAACATTTCTAAGCAGGTGACGAGATCGTATTGAGCGTTGCGTGTGGTAGATAACTCTTCGGCGGTCATCTGTAAGTACTCTATGGTAGTGCCGCTCTCTATGCTATGTAATTTTGCCACGGCTAAGGGCGCTTCTCCCATATCAATACCAGTCACAATGGCGCCGCGTTGTGCCATTGCTTCCGATAATATGCCACCGCCGCAACCAATATCCACTAATTTTTTTTCTGCTACTGGACAACGCTCGTCAATGTAATTAGCGCGTAGTGGGTTGATGTCATGTAGTGGTTTGAATTCGCTAGTTTTGTCCCACCAGCGGTCAGCGAGGGCGGCGAACTTAGCAATTTCGGTCTGATCTACGTTGTTGTTATTGTCTATGTTATCGTTATTGGCAACGTCGTTAGTTGTGTCGTCAGAGGGCTGTATGCCTGAATCTGAAGAGGGTGTAGGTTGTTTAGATACACTATCGTTATTCATAAAATTGCCGCTGGTTAGTATGGATAGCCTCGTTGGGTTTAATGGGTTGAACGAATCTTTTCGCCCCAATGCTTGGCCTTATCCAGTACTTCCTTATAATTTAGGGTTTGAAGTTGTCGATTCTGCATGATTAGTTTGCCATTGACCCAGCTATGGCTTACTCGCGTGCCATTGCCCAAGTAAACTAAATGACTGGCCGCATCGTATAGTGGCTGAGACTCGATATGATCTACGTCTACAGCGATAATGTCGGCAAGCTTATCTTTCTCTAAGCTACCTAAGGTATCTTCTAGGTTCATTGCTTTGGCGCCATTGATTGTCGCCATCCGCAATACGCTGTGGGCGTCCAGCGCAGCGGCATCTCCTGCTACACCTTTACCTAGCAATGCGGCAACGTTCAGTTCGTT